>NZ_JBPETA010000008.1:0-34263 GCF_051710365.1 Symbiopectobacterium sp.
GTTCAGTATTGGTGACAGACCACCACAAGTATCCAACCTCAATTCTGTTCACAAGACCATCGTTGATGTTCTCGGCGAGCGATACCGTCGAATTTATTCTTAAAGTAGGTGCGGAATGACGGATAATCACAACACCTATACATTAAGCAAAAAAATTACACTGGCTTTATCACCGTGAGGCCATTCCCCCTTTGACATGTCGCTTATGGCAGAAGTCATGCCACATCGCTCGGATGTCAGGGAAGGCAGCCGTCGTTTCAATGCTGGTCTAAAGCTGGTCTAAAAATGTACACAGGCAGTATTTTCGTGGGGCCGATCAACAAATCGAGACAAGAAATCAGTGCAATCTGTTTCGCTTACCACTATTCTCTGACAAACAGTAGTCATCAGCGTATTTCCATCTGATGAACACCGTAAAAATAACATTACACAAACGTAAAATGACGCGAGTATTCGCATCGTGTCTGCTGCACTCTGACAGAGGGTTACATTAATGGATGGTCAACAACACGACGGGACGCTGAAACGCTGCTTAAAAAACCGTCATATTCAGTTGATTGCCCTGGGTGGTGCCGTCGGCACCGGACTGTTTTTAGGGATTGCTGCCACCATAAAAATGGCAGGTCCTTCCGTACTGCTGGGCTATGCCATCGGCGGTATTATCGCGTTTCTCATCATGCGCCAATTGGGAGAGATGGTCGTCGAAGAACCAGTTGCAGGCTCTTTTAGCCATTTTGCCTATAAATATTGGGGTGATTTCGCTGGGTTCGCTTCCGGCTGGAACTATTGGGTGCTGTACGTGCTGGTCGCAATGGCCGAACTGACTGCTGTGGGCATCTATGTGCAGTATTGGTGGCCTGATATTCCCACCTGGGTTTCTGCCGCCGTCTTTTTCCTAGTGATTAATGCCATTAACCTCGCCAATGTCAAAGTGTACGGTGAGATGGAATTCTGGTTTGCCATCATCAAGGTCGTAGCAATTATCGGCATGATCGTATTTGGTGGCTGGCTGCTGTTAAGCGGTCAGGGCGGACCGGAAGCCACGGTGACCGACCTGTGGGCGCAGGGCGGATTTTTCCCGAATGGCATCAACGGTCTGGTTATGGCAATGGCGGTCATCATGTTCTCGTTTGGTGGCCTGGAACTGGTGGGTATCACCGCAGCAGAAGCGGATAACCCGGAAACCAGCATCCCGCGCGCTACCAATCAGGTCATCTACCGTATTCTGATCTTCTATATCGGCTCGCTGGCTATTCTGCTGTCGCTCTACCCTTGGGGGAAAGTTGTGGAAGGGGGGAGCCCGTTTGTCATGATTTTCCACAACCTCGACAGTAATGCCGTGGCAACCATCCTCAACATTGTGGTGTTGACAGCAGCATTATCGGTCTACAACAGCTGCGTGTACTGCAACAGCCGTATGCTTTACGGCCTTACCAAGCAAGGTAATGGCCCGAAAGCGCTGTTAACCGTCGATAGACGCGGTGTGCCCGTTGTTGCCATTGGTATTTCTGCCGCCGCCACTGCGCTGTGCGTTCTGATCAATTACCTGATTCCGGGCAAAGCGTTCGAACTCCTGATGGCATTGGTGGTGTCTGCACTGGTGATAAACTGGGCCATGATCAGCCTGGCGCACCTGAAATTCCGCAAAGCCAAAGAGCAGGAAGGCGTGCAGACTAAATTCAAAGCGCTGCTCTATCCGCTGGGCAATTATATTTGCCTGCTGTTCCTGGCCGGCATTTTAGTGATCATGTTCATCACTCCGGGAATTCAGATTTCCGTTCTGCTGATTCCCGTATGGCTGGTCGTGCTTGGCATAGGGTATGCTATGAAACAGAAAAAACAACGGGTCGCAACCACAACGGGTCGCAACCACCCGATAAGTAATATGACAACGGCCCTACCCCCACCGTCATTCTCGCGAAAGCGGGAATCTCTTGCCGAAGATTTTCGCAGAGATCCCCGGCTTTCGCCCAGGATGACGAGGGGGAAAGTGACTTTACCATCAGAGTAAAACGAGCTGTTTTTCAGCGGTTGTGAATATGACTGGCAGCACATGAATAGGTATTGCTGCAATCAAAAGCACAGGGTAAGACTGTACTTTAGTACATCTGGTATTAATAAATTAAAAGAATTATGGTTAGAGCATAAGAATGAGGGAATAGAGTCGAAAAAAAGTGATCCTCCAGAAGAGGATCATACGCCAAATTGGCCAACACCAGGGAAAAATTTTGCGTATTATTGCGAACAACAGATATGTTGTCAATCGTTGACCATGCTCAGTGAAATTAATTAGGAATTTAGATACACTCCATTTACTTTGAAAAGTAGCAAAAAAGTTTCACATTCAACAGTTTCACTCTGAAATAATACCCATCTAAATATTTACATTTCATAGAAATCCCTTCTTTTGATAGACATACCTCACTGCAAGGTAACCTCTACGTGTTCAGCCAAACGCATTTCGTTTAATCCCCGTAATAACGTAATAACATGATCTTAGTCTATGATATAGATTATAAAGAATTTTACTCAACAATGGAGAAAATACATGCCAAATGCTTTCTATAATAATACTGAAATCAACGTTTCAATCAGAAACCATTTAGAAAAAGAATTAGGCGAATATAACCGCATCAATTTTGCTTATGCGATAATGAACAAAAAAGATCCGACCGACTTTGCAGTAATATCAAATAAGACAGAGTGGTTTTCATTCTATACTCAACATAATTATCAATTTATCGATCCCATCCTCATGACTGCATCATTGCGGATCACACCATTTTCTTGGCATGAAAGCATAGCAACTAATAAAGATGCAAAAAAAAAATATTATTTTCCAAATGGCGAAATATTATAACATAGTTGATGGATATACATTTTTACTTCACGATCATTGTGACCATCTTGCTGTCCTATCGATCATCATGGATAAGCACCATGATAATAATATGGAAAACACCATAACGGATTATAAGAATGACATCCAAATGTTGTTATTGACAACGCATGATAAATTGATAGGTTTTTATCATAAAGAAAATAACGTGGACAGCGTCAATACGCCGCTATCAAGAAAGGCCTTCTCAAAGAGAGAAAATGAAATAATATATTGGGAAAGCATTGGGAAATCATATCAAGAAATCGCTATTATTCTTGCAATAAAACTCACTACAGTAAAATACCATATGGGTAATGCCGTAAAAAAATTGGGCGTTAATAATGCCAAGCACGCGATAAGACGAGGCGTTGAGTTAAATCTCATTAGACCTATTTCGCCCTCTCACAATAGCTACCCCCTTCATAATTCGGGTTTTAAGAGGGCATCAAGTGAGTGACAAGCTGTCTGGAACCGCGTTGAACAAGATTTACGCGGCTCGGAGGATGCCCCCGGGGATGGGCCCCATCAATGCCAGGCATATTGTGATACACACCGCCAGACGCAACTCAAAGCAACGTACCATAAATCGTGAGTGCAGCCACCACCACCACCACAGAGACCTTTTTCGCGAGTATTACCGCGGCGCATCAATAGGGTCGGTGTGAGATTCGCGAACCAGAGAAAATTGTGCCAGTTGCGTAACAACCCAATAGGGAGAATGGTGCAAATCGCCCAACGATGCCAGCCAGGCAGGGAGCGCTTTTTCACCATGGCCTAACAGCGCATAGATGATCCCCGCCAAACGTGCCGGGATCCAATCCAGCCAGCGCAACAAGGCATCAACGCCTGATTGTGCACGGGCCAATGGCGTATGATGCCGCGCCAGACAGGTTTGACGAGCGCGTAAAATGGCATAACCAACCAGCGCTATCGGCCCGTATGGCCCAGCGACCACAAACCAGAACAGCGGCGCCAGATAAAAGCGAAAGTTGAGCCACAGCAATGCATTCTGCAATTCGCTCAGTTTTTCGCGCTCGGTGGCATCCAGCAGTAAACCATGAATCAAAGCCAGCTCTTCTGCCAGCGCTTGCATTGCATCCTGTTCACCGCGTTGTGCTGCGCCAAGGTAATTCTGGTAATGCTGCCGCACCTCGCCGGCACCAATACACAACAGTACGATAGCAATCCAGAGCAACAGCCCCACCAGCCCAAATAATACCCCCTTCGCCAGCCACAGCAACGCAGCAGTTACGGCCATCCCCAACAAGGCTAACAGCAATGTCTGCAATAAAGAGGGGGCTGAGAGCAGGCGAAAAATCATTTCCAGCTGGGCGTCTATCTGCCAGTGATCGTTTTTTTTAAACAAACGCTCCCACGTCAGGGCCAGTAGCAAGGTAAACAGGGTCATGAGCACTCATTCCTCTTATCGTCAATTTCCGGCACCTGGATCAATTGGTGATAGTGCTGCCAGTCAAAGGCCGGACCGGGATCAGTTTTACGCTGAGGGGCTATATCACTGTGCCCGGTAATGCACTGTGGCGTAATAGGGTAATGGTTCAACAACAACCGGGTAACACAGGCCAGCTGTTGGTATTGCTCCTGAGTAAAAGGTAGCGTATCGGTGCCTTCCAGTTCGATACCAATGGAAAAATCGTTACACCGCTCACGGCCGGCAAACTGAGACACTCCGGCATGCCAGGCGCGTTTATCAAAAGAGACATATTGCACAATGCCGCCATCACGGCGAATCAGGCAGTGTACCGACACCCGTAAATGGCTGATGTCCTGAAAATAAGGGTGCGCCTGGGGATCGAGCGTCGCCGTGAACAGTTGGTCGATGTAGGGGCCGCCAAACTCTCCCGGCGGTAAGCTGATATTGTGTATCACCAACAATGAATGAAGGAAGCTCTGCGTCCGGGCGCGCATCACAATGGGGAGAAGGCACCCGTTTTACGCCTGTCAACCAACCCGCTTCCAACTGCATACCACATGCTCCCCAAGAAATGGTGTCATGCCATTATTACTCACCTTTGGTTATTTTCCTAGCAAGGACAGCCTTAAAACAACCATTAACTCATTAAAATATAATAAATTTATTAAAACCCATTTATTTTCTGCGATATCGATTCTGGATTTTAAAAGAATCATGCAACCCGAGCTATTCTTTACGAGTCGACCTTCCAGTTATCCATTTCTGCGCTCGTCCTCCCCCCTTGCCTCTTCTACCTTTATACCAAACCTGCTGACTGAAAAGGACGATGATGAACACAGAACGCGGATTCACCCTGGTTGAGTTGATGATCGTTATCGCGATTGTTGCCATTCTCGCCTCCATTGGAGTCCCCGCTTATCAGGGATACCTGCAAAAGGCTGCCATGACAGACATGCTGCAATCGCTGGCGCCTTATCAAACTGCGGTCAACTTATGCGCGTTAGAAAACAGCAGCGTTGCGCCTTGTAATGCAGGAAGCCAAGGTATTCCTGTTGCGAGAGGCTCACGCTATGTCAGCAATCTCAGCGTAACACAAGGCGTCATCAGTTTGACGGGGCAGTCTGCCTTGCAAGGGTTGCACGTGACCTTAATACCCTATTGGGATAGCGGCAGCAGTTCCGTCATTTGGCGCCGACATTGTCAGGCAGCCTCGCAGGCCGAGAGTTTGATAGTCGCTTGCGAGCAGGTATTTCGTTTCGATGATGTCTCGGAGTAAAAATGCGCACATACGCCCCGTTGGATCAAGAGATCAAGCAGCTGTGCCAACGCTATCAGGCACAGTTGCTGACATTGGATGAACAAACCGTCACTATCGCCGTCACTGGTGATGTGGCTCCTGCATTGCTGACAGCGCTAAAATTTGCCAGTAATCGCCGTATCGTGGTGGAACTCTGGTCACAAGCGAAGCTGGAGCAGGCTTTCCACCCACTACCGCAGGCAGCAGAAAGCGACGCAGTGTTCAGCGTCACACCCACCACCGAGCCAACAGACGAAGAGACGTCCGTTATCCACTATATCAATCAAACGCTGGCACAGGCCTTCCAGCGACGGGCTTCGGATATCCATTTTGAACCCATGGCGGATAACTATCGTGTTCGCATGCGTATTGATGGCGTGCTGCATATCTGCTCATCTCCCCCATTGGACTGGGCGGCACGCCTTACCGCACGACTGAAAATCATGGGGCAGTTGGATATTGCAGAGCGCCGTCTGCCGCAAGACGGTCAGTTCTCGTTTGCGCTCAATGCACAGTCGCTCTCGCTGCGTATTACCACACTGCCCGTACTGGAAGGTGAAAAAATCGTACTGCGCGTATTACAAACCTACCAACAGATGCTCACTCTCGATAGCCTGGGCTTATTGCCGACGGCATACACTTGCCTGACACAGGCGTTACAGCAGCCGCAGGGTATGATCCTGCTGACCGGGCCCACGGGAAGCGGCAAAACCGTGACGCTTTATAGCGCAATATGCTGGCTCAATGAGAGTCAGCGCAACATTTGCAGTGTGGAAGATCCGGTGGAAATCCCGTTGCCGGGCATCAATCAAACCGCATTGAACCTTAAGGCTGAGCTGGATTTCAGCCACATTTTGAGTGCCTTACTGCGTCAAGATCCTGATGTTGTCATGATCGGCGAAATACGTGATAGCGAAACGGCGGAAATTGCCGTGAAAGCGGCGCAAACCGGTCATCTGGTACTATCGACGCTGCACACCAATTCCGCGATTGAAACCCTGACCCGACTCGGCCATTTGGGCATTCCCGGCTATTTGCTCGCGGGTGCGTTGACGCTGCTCATTGCCCAGCGTCTGGTACGGCGTCTCTGTCCACACTGTAAAACACCGGCTTCCCCGCCATTAACATTTCCCGATTCGCTATGGGCAACCCCCGTTCCACACTGGGGGGCACAAGGCTGTGAACACTGCGTGAAGGGATATTATGGTAGAACCGCCCTCTACGAGCTGCTACCGCTCACCCCTGCGCTGCGACACGCATTGAGTCGAGGTGCCAGCACGCAAGACCTCACTGTACTGGCCAACGAAACGGGTTATGGCACGCTATTCATATCGGCATTACGAAGAGTTTCCCAAGGGGAGACATCTGCCGCCGAAATGTATCGCGTCATTGGCACATCACCACACTCTCATTGAGACTGCGGCCATGTCACAAAAACTCTACTACTGGCTTGCTCTCACGTCGAATGGCGAGTTACAGCGCGGGGAAAGCATCGGTAATGCGCGTCAGCACGTTTATCTACGTCTGGCTCAGAAGGGATACCAGCCGTTACGTTTACGGTACCGGCAGACGCTCACGCAACGTTACTGGAAAGCAACGGCCCGTATCGCCTTGTTTAAACAGGTTGCCACATTGCTACAGGCTGGCCTGCCGCTGCTGAATGCACTGCGACTGCTGGCCGAACAACATGAACTGCCGGGATGGCGATGTCTGATTAACGCATTAGCCGATGACATTGCCGAAGGCGAATCTTTTTCCGATGTCCTGCGCCACTACCCACTGGTGTTTCCTACGCTTTATCCCACCCTGGTCGCCGTTGGGGAGATGACCGGTAAACTGGATGTGTGTTGCCAACAGTTAGCGACGCAGCAAGAGCAGTAGCTTCAACTGCAAAAGAAAGTGAAACAAGCGCTGCGCTATCCTGGTTTTGTTCTGGGCGTTAGCGTTACGGTAAGTATCATCATGCTGATATGGGTATTACCCGAATTTGCCAGCTTGTATGATGCATTCGAGACACCGCTACCGCCACTAACTCAGCGCGTTCTGGCACTGGCAGATGTGGTTGCCCATCACGCGCTGCTGCTACTTACGCTACCGGTGAGCATCGTACTGGGGTATCCGGTGTGCCGCGCCCGCTCCATAGCCCTACGACGGCAGGAAGAACGTTTTTTGCTAAAGATCCCACTACTCGGCACACTGATGCGAGGAGAGGCAGTAAGCTATCTTTTCACGCTGCTCGCCTTGACGCAACGCGCTGGGCTGACACTGCCTGCCGGCCTGACAGCCGCTGCCACCCTCCCCTATGTTGCCTATCAGGAAGCGCTAAGCCCGATTCTGCGGAATATAGAGCAGGGGGACTCGCTGCAACAGGCAATGACACCTTACAGCAGGTTATTCCCACCCCCTTGTGCGCAACTGATTCGCGTAGGAGAAGAAACCGGTGCGCTGGACAACATGTTTAACCAGTTAGCGCAATGGCACCAGCAGCAGACAGCACAGCGCGCGGAAACGCTAACCCACACGTTGGAGCCACTGCTGATCGTGCTGGTTGGGGGCATAATTGGTACGTTGGTGATCGCCATGTATCTGCCCATCTTCCAATTCGGGAATCTGATGGCGAATGCGTAATCGCTTCGCCATCTTCGTGCAGTCTGCACCGCGCGTGCTGGCGCTAGGTGCCGTTATAGATGCGGTTTTCCTGCTCTGCCACACGAATAAACGTGGTGCGCTTGGTGAGCTCTTTCAGGCGAGAAGCACCAACGTATGTGCATGCCGAACGCAAACCGCCCAGAATATCACGTACGGTATTATCAACCGAACCGCGCAGTGGCAGCTTGACCGTTTTCCCTTCTGCGGCGCGATACTCTGCGACACCGCCGGAATGGCGCTCCATCGCAGAGGCAGAACTCATGCCATAAAACAGCATCAATTTCTCGCCATTCTCTTCCACCACCCGGCCTTCACACTCATCGTGGCCCGCCAGCATGCCGCCGAGCATCACAAAATCTGCGCCGCCGCCAAAGGCTTTCGCCACGTCACCCGGCATCGAGCAGCCACCGTCACTGACGATCTGTCCGCCCAAGCCGTGTGCGGCATCCGCACACTCGATCACAGCAGAGAGTTGCGGATAACCCACACCGGTTTTCACTCGCGTGGTACACACTGAACCTGGTCCGATCCCCGCCTTGACGATATCCGCGCCAGAGAGAATCAGCTCTTCCACCATTTCGCCCGTCACGACGTTCCCAGCGCAAATGACCTTATCCGGCCAGGCTTCACGCGCTTTTTGCAGGAAATTAACGAAGTGCTCGGAATAGCCGTTGGCAACGTCGATACAGATAAATTTGAGTTCAGCCGACAGCGCCAGGATCTGTTTCACCTTGACGAAATCCGCCTCCGAGGTACCGGTGGACACCATCACATGGCGTAATACCGTTTCAGGCGCTTCTTTGACGAACTGCGCCCACTGCTCCACGCTGTAGTGCTTATGTACCGCAGTCAGCACGTCAAATTCCGCCAGCGCACGCGCCATACGAAAGGTGCCTACGGTATCCATATTGGCTGCAATCACCGGTACACCAGACCAGGTGCTCTGAGCATGAAGGAAGGTGAATTGGCGTTCCAATTCAACATCAGAACGACTTTTCAAGGTAGAACGCTTGGGGCGAATAAGGACATCTTTGAAACCGAGCTTCAGATCTTCTTCAATACGCATGACGGTTATCTTCCTGGTTATAGCGGCGAGTATGCCAGCAATGCGGCCACGTAAAGTACAAAGGGAGAATGCCATTCCCAGTTACCTCATCATACGCAGTAATAATGCAACAACAAGACTGCGAATTTCCCTTTATTTGGGCTAGAATCCCATAAATTTACCTGCTCATTTTCACACAAGGCGTTATGACCTATATCGTAGCCTTAACAGGTGGCATCGGCAGCGGCAAAAGTTCGGTCGCCAATGCCTTCGCCACCTTCGGGATCCCGGTTGTCGATGCCGATGTCATCGCACGTCAGGTGGTTGAACCCGGTACGCCAGCGTTATCGGCTATTCAGGCGCATTTTGGTAACGATATGTTGAATAGCGATGGCACCTTGAATCGTGCCATGCTCCGCCAGCGCATCTTTTCCTCAACAGAGGATAAAACGTGGCTAAATGCCTTATTGCACCCCTTGATTCATGCAGAAATACGGCGACAATGGCAACAGACAAAAGGCCCCTATGTGCTGTGGGTGGTGCCGCTGTTGGTAGAGAATGGGCTGCAATCCCTGGCGCAGCGCGTGGCGGTCGTTGATGTGGAAAGAGACACGCAATTAGAACGCCTGCTTGCTCGCGACAAGGTAAATCGCCAGCAGGCTGAGAACATACTCGCGGCACAGGCAACGCGTGAACAGCGGTTGGCCTGTGCGGATGACATTATTGATAACAACGGTCGCCCCGGGGCGTGGATGGAGCAGGTCGCCGCGTTACATCAACGCTACCTCGCCCTTGCCGCCGACAACGACCGACAGAACAAGTAACAATGAGCGATGCCCTTTCCACCGTGTTGTTTGAATACCCACTCAATGAAAAGACGCGTACCTGGCTACGTTTGGAAACGCTGCTGCAACAGTTGCATGAAAATCACAGTTGGGCAGATATGGGCAGTGCGCTTGCCTTCTTCCGTGCCGTGGTCGATTTGCTCGACGTACTAGAACGCGGAGACATTCGTACTGAACTGCTCAAAGAGCTGGAGCGCCAACAACAAAAGCTGCTGCAATGGAGCGATGTACCCGGCGTCGATCATGATCGTATCCATGCACTACGCCAGCGTTTGAAGCAACTCGCAGCCGTGCTGATGTCCGCCCCGCGCATGGGGCAATTCTTGCGCGAAGACAAGTTAATTGGCATGGTACGGCAGCGCCTGAGCATTCCGAGCGGTTGTTGCAGTTTTGATGTGCCAACCCTGCATCTGTGGCTGCATCAGCCGCAGGCGCAAAAGCAACAAGTGATCGATGCCTGGCTACACTCGCTGTCACCGCTAAAAAACTCGCTCGACCAGGTGCTGGAGCTGATTCGCCACTCGGGTACTTTTCGGGCACAAACCAGTTTGAACGGATTCTTTCAAGATAACGCGGTGGATGCCGACCTGATTCGTTTGCAATTGGCTATCGAGCATCAGCTCTACCCTCAGGTATCAGGACATAAATCACGCTTTGCGATTCGCTTTTTGCCATTAGACAGCGAAAATGGTCAGGTCCTGCGCGCCTGTCCTTTGAATTAGCCTGTTGTTAACCGATATTGCTGTAGGAAAAAACATGGATAACGAAACCTTCACTGTTAGCTGCCCCACCTGCAAAAAGTCGGTGGAGTGGGGAGAAAATAGCCCTTATCGCCCCTTTTGCAGCAAACGCTGCCAGCTTATCGATCTCGGGGAATGGGCAGATGAAGAAAAGCGAATCCCGAGCAATGAAGATATTTCGGACAGCGACGAATGGAGCGAAGAACCTCGCCATTAACGCCTGACGATTAATCAGCGGGGTTGTTGCACCGATTTAGCAATGCGTTTCCTTCAGCCAGCGGATCATCTCGGCGTTGGCGGGAGGAAATTCATCTTCCAGCAGCGACGCGGCATCCAGCCAGCGAGAAGGCTGCTCTTCACGCCCATAGGGTTCACCCTGCCAGCGTTCAACCATAAAGAAGTGCAGCGTAATAATGCGCTCATCGGTTTCCACGGTTTTGCTGTTCAGCACTATCGGCGCCAGCGCTTCAATCCCCGCTTCTTCACGCAGTTCACGAATCAACGCCTGTTCAGCGGTTTCGCCCGGTTCCACTTTTCCGCCAGGAAACTCCCACATTCCCCCCATGTGTACGCCCTGAGGGCGACGGGCGATAAAAAACTCGCGTTGCGCATTACGAATAATGCCTACCGCAACGTTCAGGTGTTTACGCACGACTTACTCCTTCAGATTCCAGCCAAATAAAAGGCGGTCATTACCGCCTCTTCGTTATATCACAGTGAGCGAGGCATTAGTGCTGCAAACGGCCATGACACTGCTTGTACTTTTTACCAGAGCCGCACGGGCACGGATCGTTGCGACCAATCTTGCGATCGCCCTGCCCGGCAGCCGCTGCCGCCGCGCTGATCTGATCGTCGCTCTGGTGGCTCAGCTGTTGCTGACGCGCCAGGCATTCCGCCTCTTCGCGACGCTGTTGCTCCAGCGCTTCAACTTCTTCCGGCATCCTGACCTGCACCTTACTCAGCGTGCTGATCACTTCATATTTCAAGGACTCCAGCATGTTGGCAAACATGGAGAAGGATTCGCGCTTGTACTCTTGCTTCGGATCTTTCTGCGCGTAGCCGCGCAGGTGGATACCCTGACGCAGATAATCCATCGCCGCCAGATGCTCTTTCCACAAAGAATCCAGCGTTTGCAGCATCACGCCCTTCTCGAAGTTGCGCATCACATCGACACCGACCACTTCTTCTTTGCGCTGATAGACATCGACGGCTTGTTGCAGGATACGCTCACGCAGGGTCTCTTCATGCAGCGTATGCTCTTCATCCAACCAGGCCGAAATCGGCAAATCGAGGTCGAAATCGTTTTTCAGGCGCTGCTCCAGCCCTTCGATATCCCACTGCTCTTCCAGAGACTGAGGCGGAATGTGGTTATCAATCGCCAGTTTAAACACGTCTTCACGGATGCTGTTGATGGTTTCGCTGATATCCACCACGTCCAGCAATTCATTACGCTGGGTGTAAATGGCACGACGCTGATCGTTAGCCACGTCATCATATTCCAGCAACTGCTTACGAATATCAAAGTTGCGGCTTTCCACCTTGCGCTGGGCGTTGGCGATCGCTTTAGTCACCCACGGGTGCTCAATGGCTTCACCCGGTTTCATTCCCAGTTTACGCATCATGTTGGAGACGCGATCGGAAGCAAAAATACGCATCAGCGCATCTTCCATCGACAGGTAAAAACGGGAGGAACCCGCATCCCCCTGACGACCAGAACGGCCACGCAACTGGTTATCGATACGGCGTGATTCATGACGTTCCGTACCGATAATGTGCAAACCACCGGCAGCCAATACCGCATCGTGACGTACTTGCCATGCGGCTTTAGCTTCGGCAATCGCGGCCTCATCCGGATCGTCCAGCAGCGCCAAATCGGCCTGCAAGCTGCCGCCCAGCACGATATCGGTACCACGACCCGCCATGTTGGTGGCGATAGTCACTGCACTTGCCTGACTGGCCTGCGCAACGATATCCGCTTCCTTGGCGTGGAATTTGGCGTTCAGGACGTTGTGCTTGATGCCTGCCTTGGTCAGCGCTTCTGACACCACTTCCGATTTTTCGATGGAGATAGTCCCCACCAACACCGGCTGGCCCTTCACGCTACGCTCTTTAATATCTTCGATGATCGCGTCGATCTTTTCCTGTTCAGTCATGTAGACCAGATCGGGTAAATCTTTACGGATCATCGGGCGGTTGGTCGGTACCACAATGGTATCGAGCTTATAAATGGAGCTGAATTCGAACGCTTCGGTATCGGCCGTACCGGTCATCCCGGCCAGCTTTTCGTACAGGCGGAAGTAGTTCTGGAAGGTGATCGACGCCAGCGTCTGGTTTTCGTTCTGGATCTTCACGTTCTCTTTGGCTTCCACCGCTTGGTGCAACCCATCAGACCAGCGACACCCCTGCATGGTACGACCGGTGTGCTCATCCACGATGATCACTTCGCCGTCTTTTACGATGTAGTCAACATCACGGGTGAACAGCACATGGGCGCGCAGCGCTGCGGTAACGTGGTGCATCAGCATGATATTGGTTGGAGAATACAGCGACTCCCCATCATCCATGATGCCTTGTTTTACCAGCAGTTCCTCCACCAGCACCAGACCGCGTTCGGTCAGGTTAACCTGACGCGCTTTTTCATCCACCGAGAAGTGCCCTTCACCGTGGAAGGTATCGGAGTCTTCTTTTTCCTGACGAATCAGGTGCGGAATGATTTTATTGACGCGAATATAGAGATCGGAGCTATCTTCCGCCGGACCGGAAATGATCAGCGGGGTACGCGCTTCATCAATCAGGATGGAGTCCACTTCATCCACCAACGCATAATAAAGCTTACGCTGCACGCGCTCTTCGGGGCTGAATGCCATGTTGTCGCGCAGATAGTCAAAGCCGTACTCGTTGTTGGTACCGTAAGTGATATTGGCTGCATAGGCTTCACGTTTGGCTGGTGCAGGCATGCCCGGCAGGTTGATGCCAACCGTCAAGCCCAGGTATTCAAACAGCGGGCGGTTATTCTCGGCGTCACGCTGTGCCAGGTAGTCGTTCACTGTCACCACGTGCACACCGCGGCCGGTCAGGGCATTGAGGTAGGCAGGCAACGTTGCGGTCAGAGTCTTACCTTCACCGGTACGCATTTCTGCGATGCAGCGTTCGTTCAGTACCATGCCGCCCATCAACTGGACGTCAAAATGGCGCATACCAAACACACGCTTACTGGCTTCACGCACCACCGCAAACGCCTCAGGCAGTAACGCTTCAAGGGTTTCCCCTTTTTCAAGACGCGCGCGGAATTCAGCGGTTTTTGCCTTCAGTTCATCATCAGACAGCGCTTCGATGGCCGGTTCCATTCGGTTGATCACATCAACCACTTTACGCATACGGCGCAGCGTACGATCGTTACGGCTGCCAAAAACTTTAGTCAGAATACTGGTTAACATAATGATTTTATTCTCACGTAGGCCGCTGTTTCAGCGACGATACGATAGCTACTCATAATTCCTTTCATCGCAATCCGGAGATCGGCGAGAAGAAGCGGTATTCGCGTTTGCATTCAGAACAGTGACATTGTCCATGTTCATCGTTATACGCCATGAAAACGCGAGTGAAACGGCGTGTCAGGCAGAGAGTGCTGGCCCAGCGCGGATGCCACGGACTTGAGACAACCACAGCCCGATACGGTGAGGAGAAGCGGCAAAAACCAGGGTGCCGCGCGGTAAGGGGTGTAACGCCGAGGGGGTTTCCGGCAGCGTCAACAGCGCATTGAGCGTATCCAGAATCACCAGCGGGTGAGCACTCAACGCCGCCTCTGCCTCCGGCAATGCGTGTGCCTGAGGCACCGTCAACGCAAACGAGAGATGGCGAATAACCGTGCGAATGGCATGTTGATGCCAATAATCGATACCAAATGACGTGCGGCGATGCACCTCTTTCAAACTGGCCAGTTCGGTCAGACTGAAAGCAACGGGATTCTGGCGACTGATACTGGCCGTCGCGTTTGACGCAGAAGCATGCTCGTTGGTTTCGTTAAGGCTGGTCGGCAGACCAAGGCTGGCCGCAACCATCCCCAACAGGAGATGTGGCCAAAAATAACGTCTGCCAAATTGTCGCCAACAATTTAGAATACCCATGACGAGTTTATTTGCCCACCGGAGCCTGATGCCTATGCGTGATAGCCGCCCCCAATCACTGGAGTCCCTGTTCGATAGCGTGTCAGGGGGAAATAAAGGCCCCTTGCACGATGTCCAACAGCGCGCTATCGCCTTGTTAAAACTTAATCGGGCCGTGAAAGGCTTATTGCCTTCTCAACTGCACCCGTGGTGTCGCGTCGCGAATTACCGACAAGGCCACCTGATTCTGGAAACTGCCAATGCAAGCTGGTTAATGCGGTTACGTTATGAGCAACCCTCGTTACTCTCAGCATTGCGCGCTCAGATATTACCATCATTGGCATCGATCGACATCAGGATTAATCCCGCGCTGGCCGCAAAAGGGGATGAAACTGTATCGGGAAAGGATAATTTGAGCGTAGAAAACAAAAATTCAGATACGCCGCCCCGTCAACTGAGCGAACAAAGTGCCGAGACGCTCCGGCATTTAGCCAGCCACAGTCCGGAAAAATTGAGGAAAATATTAGAAAGGCTGGCTTCACTCGCCGGAGAGGGTACGAGTGAAACCAGCCAACAGAAAAAATAACCTGTCACATTCGCCTGAACGACGGCACTAACGCCCGATGTCGGTTACGCCAGCACCGTAGAAGGCGCTTTGAACGCCAATGGCACTTCGCGCTCGTTTTCAAAGGTGACGTATTCCCACGCTTCCTGCTTAGCCAACACCGCCTGCAACAATTTGTTGTTGAGCGCGTGACCAGATTTGAAAGCAGAGAACGCACCGATGATGTTATAACCACACATGAACAGGTCACCGATAGCATCCAGCATTTTATGACGCACAAACTCGTCTTCAAAACGCAGGCCATCTTCGTTCAGCACACGATAATCGTCTACCACGATAGCGCAATCCATACTGCCGCCCAGGCACAGGCCGCGGGATTGCAGGTATTCGATATCGCGCATAAAGCCGAAAGTACGCGCACGGCTGATCTGGCGAATAAACGCATCGGCTGAGAAATCCAGGCAATAGCGCTGTGAGCCGGCATCAATGGCTGGGTGGTTAAAATCGATAGTGAAATCAAGGCTGAAACCGTTATACGGGTTCAGTTCTGCCCATTTATCACCGTCTTCAACCCGCACAGGCTGTTTGATGCGAACAAACTTTTTGGCGCAGTTCAGCTCTTCAATACCGGCATCAAGCAGCAGGTAGACGAACGGGCTGGCACTGCCATCCATAATTGGAATTTCCGGGGCATCAACATCAATCACGATGTTATCGATACCCAACCCCGCCAAGGCGGCGTTCAGGTGTTCCACCGTTGAAATACGCACGTCATGCTCGTTTACCAGGCAAGTACAGAGCATGGTATCACTCACGGATTTGGCATCAGCCGGAAAATCAACCGGTGGATTCAAGTCAGTGCGGCGATAGATGACCCCGGTATTCGCCGGTGCAGGTCGCATCGTCAGAGTGACTTTCTTGCCGGTATGCAAACCGACGCCCGTCGCCTGTACGATACGCTTTAATGTACGTTTTTTGATCATCGTATTATCTCGCAATGTTACTGAACCAACCGTCCTAGCTTACACCAAGATCGGCGGGACAGTTTAGCACAAAGAGCGGAGATTCCAATCACAAGGCGGAGGTTAGTTCGCTTGTTTACGCAAAAATGCGGGAATATCCAAATAGTCAGGCTCTTTGTTGATTTGTACCGTTTGGTCATTCACCACCTTGGCTGCCGGTTTTTCCTGCGTCAGCGGCGTCATACCGTGCTGCTGATAACGGTGATCCATAACCGGCTGGCTGGCTTGTTTGTTGGTCACCAGCGTAATTTCCGGGCGCTTGTCCATGCCGATACCGGTCGCCACCACGGTGACGCGCAGTTCGTCGTTCATGTCCGGATCCAACGAGGTACCAATCACCACGGTGGCATTGTCAGAGGCGAACGCACGAATGGTGTTACCCACAGTTTCGAACTCATCCAGACGCAGGTCAAAGCCCGCCGTGATGTTGACCAACACGCCGCGCGCGCCAGACAGGTCGATATCTTCCAGCAGCGGGCTGGAAATCGCCATTTCAGCCGCTTCTTCGGCACGGTCTTCACCGCGCGCCACGCCAGAGCCCATCATGGCATAACCCATTTCTGACATCACGGTGCGCACGTCCGCAAAGTCCACGTTCATCAGGCCAGGACGGGTAATCAGTTCGGCAATACCTTGGACAGCGCCTTTCAGTACATCGTTCGCTGCACCGAACGCATCCAGCAAAGAAATACCGCGACCCAGCACTTTCAGCAGTTTGTCGTTAGGGATGGTGATCAGCGAATCCACATGCTTGGACAGCTCGGCAATCCCCTGCTCGGCAAACGCCATGCGTTTTTTACCTTCGAAGTTGAAGGGCTTGGTCACAACCGCAACCGTCAGGATACCGAGATCCTTTGCCACTTCAGCTACCACGGGTGCTGCACCGGTGCCGGTACCGCCGCCCATACCGGCAGCGATGAACACCATGTCCGCGCCATCAAGCGCAGCACGCAGCGCTTCACGGTCTTCTTCCGCCGAGTTACGACCCACTTCCGGGTTGGCACCTGCGCCCAGCCCTTTGGTGATGCCGCTACCAATCTGAATAGTCTGACCCACCGCAGTCTTGCGCAGTGCCTGCGCATCGGTATTCACTGCGAAGAATTCGACACCTTCGATGCGCTCTCGCACCATATGTTCGACTGCGTTACCGCCGCCACCGCCGGCGCCGATGACTTTAATCACCGCGTCGTTGGTTAACTCCATTGGTTCAAACATAATTTCTCTCCGTTTTGTGCCTGTACCGCGAGATCGTCAAGTGTGCCACACGATCTCTGATAAACATTAAAATTCCTTTCTCAGCCAGCTACTGATGCGTTTAAACCAATTGCCCACTGAGCCACGTTTTTCTACTTCGTGCTCACCGCCCAGGTGAGACTCTTTGCCGTAATGCAGCAGCCCGACCGCCGTTGAGTAGAAGGGCTCCTGCGCATAATCCGTTAAGCCTGTTATATTCAGTGGCTGACCGATACGCACCTGCGTGTGGAATACGCGCTTGGCGCAATCAACCAGCCCGTCGATCTGAGCGGCACCGCCCGTCAGCACAATGCCAGCGGCCAAATGGTGCTTCACGCCCTGCTGACGGAGTTGCTCCTGCAATTGCAAAATTTCATCGTTCACCAAATTGAGCAATTCGGTGTAACGCGGTTCAATCACTTCAGCCAGCGTCTGTCGTTGCAGACTGCGTGGCGGCCGACCGCCGACGCTCGGTACTTCCAGATTTTCGTCTTTGCTGACAATCGCGCCTAATGCACAACCGTGGCGTACCTTGATGGCTTCCGCATCCGTGGGCGGCGTGCCAAACGCATAAGCAATGTCGCTGGTCACCACATTGCCCGCGTAAGGGATCACTTTGGTGTGGCGCAGCGCACCGCCGGTATAGACCGCGATATCCATGGTGCCACCACCGATATCCACCACGCAAACACCCAACTCACGCTCATCTTCCGTCAGCACGGCGTAGCTGGAAGCCAGGCCAGCGAAAATCAGTTGATCCACTTTCAAACCGCAGCGCTCTACGGCTTTGACAATGTTTTTCGCCATATCGTTATGGCAGGTGATCAAATGCACCTTTGCCTGCATGCGCACGCCGGAAAGCCCAATCGGGTTCTTGATCCCTTCCTGGTAATCAATGGCGTACTCTTGCGGAATCACATGCAAAATACGGTGTTCATCGCGCACGCGCACAGATTTAGCCGTGTGCACCACGCTCTCGACGTCATCCTGCGTCACTTCTTCTTCCGAAATCGGCACGATACCGATTTCATTCTGGCAACTGATGTGCTTGCCCGACAGCGCCAAATAGACGGAAGAGATTTGACAATCCGCCATCAGTTCGGCCTGGTCGATGGTCCGCTGTACGCATTTTACAACGGACTCCAAATCGTTAACGCCGCCTTTGTCCATCCCGCGTGACGGACAACTGCCCACGCCGATGATATTGACCATGCCATCGTGCAGAACTTCCCCTACCAGTGCAGCCACTTTTGCTGTACCGATTTCCAGCCCAACTACCAGTTTTTTGTCCGTCGACTTGATCATTGTTGTTTAGCCTGTGCCTGATTCTGTTGCTGATTACCGTTCTGTTTTTGATCAACGTCTTTTCGCTGAGCATTTCCCTGCTGCTGATCCAGCAGAGGCGGTGCCCATCCTACCGCGGCACCGGTGTCGTAACGTAAGTCCACGTAGCTAACACGTTTGTTGTCGTTCTGTGCCTGCCGCTGCAACAGCGGGTAAAGCTCAAGAAAACGTTCCAAACGCCGGGCCCGTTCATCACGCCCCAATTCCAGACGGATGTCATCTTCCAGCCCCAACTGCCACGAATGCCGTGCACTCATCGCCACCATTTTTAATGTCAGCTTACTGCTCGCCAACACCTGACTCATGGTGCGGTAGCCTTCCAGCACATCGTTTTCACTGCCTTCTGGCCCGTACAGCAACGGCATTTTGCGATTACCGACCCGTTCGGCGGGCACGCTGAAGGAATTTCCTTCTGCATCCGCCATCAGTTGGTCATTCCACCGCGCTACGGGCACATATTCAACCAGATGAATCTTTAATTCGTCAGGCCACTGCTTACGCACGCTGGCCTGTTTGATCCACGGCAGACGTTCAATCTGCTGTTGGATAACATCCACATCCTGCGTCATAAAGGTGCCCAGCGCGCCCAGCGACAATATCGCCTGGCGAATATCATCATGGGTGGTATAGTGCCGCTCACCAGTAACCACCAAACGAGAAAGCGGTAACCGGCTGGCATCCTTCATCCACTGCAACACCATCCAGCCGCCCCACAGGATGGTGCCCAGCACCATCAGCAGGAACAACAATCCAGCCAACTGCCCACCGTTACTGCGACGCCCGCCTTTTGGCTCTTCGTCGCGTCCGCGCAAATTCCGCGCCGCCTGGGACATATCAAACAGCCGAGGCCAGGATCTGCGCGACGAGCTGCGAGAAGCTCATCCCGTGCTGCCTGGCAGCCATCGGCACCAGGCTGTGATCCGTCATACCGGGCGAGGTATTCACCTCCAACAGGTAAAACGCCCCGTCCGCATCCAGCATCAGGTCAACGCGTCCCCAGCCGCGACATCCCAATGCCGCAAAGGCCGCTTGCGCCAGTGCACCGATGGCCTGCTCCTGCTCTGCCAGCAGCCCACTGGGACAAAAATACTGCGTCTCGTCAGAGAGGTACTTCGCATCATAATCGTAAAACGCGCCCGCCGCCTGAATACGAATCGAGGGCAGAACCGTCTCACCTAACAGCGCCACCGTATACTCCGGCCCACTCAGCCACTTCTCAACCAACACATCGTCGTCATGTTGAAACGCGGTGTCCAGCGCCGTCACCAGTTCCTCTTGCTGCACCACTTTACTCATACCGACGCTGGAACCTTCACGGCTCGGTTTCACGATCAGCGGCAACCCGAGGTGCGCGCAGGCTGACTGCAACTGCTCAGACGTTGACGCGTTATACTGTGCCCGCGTCAACGCGACATAAGGGGCTATCGGTAATCCCAGCGACTGCCACACCAACTTGGTACGCCACTTATCCATGGTCAGCGCCGACGCCATCACCCCGCTGCCGGTGTAAGGCAACTGCAAAAACTCCAATACGCCTTGCAGCGTGCCGTCTTCACCGCCACGACCGTGCAGGGCGATAAACACTTTGTCAAACCCGGCCTCTTTCAGGCGAGTGACCGGAAAATCGCGCGGGTCAACGGCTTCGGCATCAACTCCAGCCTCTTTTAGCCCGGCAACCACCGCCTGCCCGGAACGCAGTGACACATCACGCTCCGCCGATGTTCCTCCCAGCAGCACTGCCACTTTTTCCGCCATACTCACTCCGTAACCAGAGGTTGTAAGCGGGTATCCGCCAGTTTACGCGCCAGCTTGCCCACATTGCCCGCGCCTTGAATCAGCACCAGATCGCCATCGTGTAACGTCGGCGCCAGCAGCGTAGCCAGCATATCCGGATCGGTAACCAGAATCGGATCGACCTTGCCGCGTCCACGAATGGTACGGCACAGCGAGCGACTATCAGCACCGGGAATGGTGCTTTCTCCCGCCGAGTACACATCCAGCATCAGCAACACATCCACTTGCGACAGCACGTGGGCAAAATCGTCATACAGATCGCGCGTACGCGTGTAGCGGTGCGGCTGAAACACCATCACCACGCGTTTATCCGGCCAACCGGCACGAGCGGCTTTGATCGTCGCATCCACTTCTGTCGGATGGTGGCCGTAGTCATCCACCAACATCACACTGCCTGCGCTGCCATTTACCGCATCCAGCGGGAATTCGCCCAGAAAATCGAAACGACGCCCGGTTCCCTGAAAACTGGACAGTGCGCGCAAGATTGCCGCGTCATCAATGCCCTCTTCCGTCGCCACGGCAACCGCTGCTGCCGCGTTCAACGCGTTATGGCGGCCCGGTGCATTCAGCGTAACCTGCAACAGCGGCTTACCCTGACGCGCCAGCGTAAAGTGCCCCTGCGCACCGGACTGACGGTACTCTGCCACGCGCACATCGGCGTCGTCGCTAAAACCGTAGGTGGTGATATGACGCCCCACGCGCGGCAGCAATTCACGGATCACCGCATCGTCCACGCACATCACAGCACGGCCATAAAACGGCAGATTGTGCAAAAAGTTGATGAACGTCTGCTTTAAATTTTCAAAATCGCCCTGATAGGTATCCATATGATCTGCTTCGATATTGGTGACAATCGCCACCATCGGTTGCAGATGCAGGAAGGACGCATCGCTTTCGTCCGCTTCCGCAATCAGGTAACGACTGGAGCCCAGGCGCGCATGCACACCCGCTGCTTTCACCAACCCGCCGTTGACAAAGGTCGGGTCCAGACCCGCCTCGGCATAAATACTGGCGACCATCGCGGTGGTCGTGGTTTTGCCGTGGGTTCCGGCAATCGCGATACCGTGGCGAAAACGCATTAATTCGGCCAGCATTTCGGCGCGGCGGATCACCGGAATACGCGCCTCGTGGGCCGCAACGATTTCCGGGTTATCTGCGCTGATGGCGCTCGATACCACCACCACGCTGGCGTCTTTCACGTTCTCAGGGCGGTGATGAAAATAGATCTGCGCCCCCAGCGCCGCCAACTGCTGCGTCACCGCGTTCGGTGCCAGGTCAGAGCCGCTGATGTGATATCCTTCGTTCGCTAACACTTCGGCAATACCGCCCATGCCAGCACCACCGATGCCGACAAAATGGATGTGCCGCACGCAATGCATTTCGGGCACGATGGAACGCAGTTTTGCCAATTGCTGTGTATTCACTTTTTCTACCGCTACCTTTTCAATTGTACTTCATTCACTTGTCATGGGGAGACAACCTGCCCCCATGCATTCTATTCTGTCAGCCGCACCTTACTGCGCGGCAGCGGCCACTTCGGCGGCCACGCGTTCAGTGGCATCCGGCATCGCCACGGAACGGGCACGCTGTGCCATATCGCGCAACGTGGCGCGATCCCAACCGGACAGAACATCGCTCACTGCATCAACACTCAGTGCCGACTGCTCAATAATTTTGGCCGCACCCGCCTGTTCCAGCGGCAGCGCATTCCAATATTGCTGCCGGTCTTTATGCTGAAAGGGCACAAACAGCGCAGGCGAACCGGCGGCAGCAATCTCACTGACGGTAAGCGCACCGGAGCGGCACACCACCACGTCGGCCCAGCTGTAGGCTTGCGCCATGTCATCAATAAATTCGGTGACTTTATGCTGCGGCACACCTGCCGCTGCATAAGCCTGCTGTACCTCAGCCAACGCGCCTTTGCCCGTCTGATGCCAGACAGTGACGTTAGCACCCAGTCGCGCGGCCACGTCCGGCAACGTGCAGTTTAGCACCCTAGCCCCTTGGCTTCCGCCCACCACCAGCACACGGATCGGACCTTCACGCCCGGCCAAACGTTCGTCGGGTGCAGGCAACGCCAACACATCGGTACGAACCGGGTTGCCCACCACGTCAGCGTTGGGAAACGCACCGGGAAAAGCCTGTAATACCTTGCGCGCAATGCGCGACAGCCAGCGGTTGGTCAACCCCGCAATGCCGTTTTGCTCATGCAGCACCACCGGGATACCGCATAACCACGCGGCGAGACCGCCCGGTCCGGACACATAGCCGCCCATGCCCAGCACCACGTCCGGTTGGTAGCGTTTCATGATCGCTTGCGCCTGACGCACCGCGCGATAAATCCGCAATGGCGCACACAGTTGCGCCGCAATGCCTTTACCGCGCAAACAAGAAATACGAATAAAATCAATCTCAATGCCGTTTTTTGGCACCAAATCGGCTTCCATGCGATCGGCAGTTCCCAGCCAACGAACCTGCCAACCTTGCGCCATCAAATGATGTGCGACCGCCAGCCCCGGGAAGACATGTCCTCCGGTGCCGCCAGCCATCACCATCAAGCGCTTACCTTCGCCACTCATTTGGCACTCCTCGTGAACGCCTGCGCCTTGGTCAGGCGTGTCTCAAAATCGATCCGCAACAGCAACACAATGGCGGTCGACATGATGATCAAACTCGAGCCACCGTAACTGATTAACGGCAGCGTCAGCCCTTTGGTGGGTAACATTCCCGCAGCAGCGCCTACGTTTACCAGCGTTTGGAAACTAAACCAGATGCCGATAGAACATGCCAAAAAGCCGGAAAATCGCTGATCGATCTCCAACGCGCGCTTGCCGATGGACATGGCCCGAAAAGCGACGAAGAATATCATTAACAACGCCAAAACCACACCGATATAGCCGAGCTCTTCGCCTAAAATGGAAAAAATAAAGTCGGTGTGCGCTTCCGGTAAATACTCCAGTTTCTGCACCGAGTTTCCTAATCCTTGCCCCCACAGCTCGCCGCGGCCAAATGCCATCAGCGACTGGGTTAACTGGTAGCCACTGCCAAACGGATCTTCCCACGGATTCCAGAACGACGTAACGCGGCGCATACGGTAAGGTTCCGCCACAATCAGCAAACCGACGGCAAACATGCCGCAGCCAATGATGGCGAGAAACTGCCACAGCTTGGCACCAGCCAAAAACAGCATCGCCAGCGTGGTGATAAACAGCACAACCACCGTTCCCAGATCGGGCTGCGCCAGCAGTAGAACGGCCAGCACCACCATCACGCCCATCGGTTTGCAAAAGCCCCAGAAGTTGTTACGAACTTCCTCTACCTTGCGCACCATGTAGCTGGAGAGGTAGCAAAACAGAGCCAGCTTCGACAACTCCGCAGGCTGCACGCGCAGTGGCCCCAGCGCAATCCAGCGTGAAGCACCATTTACCGAACTGCCGACCACCAGCACCACCAGTAGCATCACCAGTGTGAGCAGCAGTAATATCGGGCTGTAACGCTGCCAGACTTCCATCGGCACGCGCATGGTGATCAACGCCAACGCAAATGCCAGACCAAGGTAGAACGCGTCACGCTTGGCAAAAAAGAACGGGTCGCTGGTCAGGCGCTGCCCCACGGGCATGGATGCCGAGGTCACCATCACGAACCCGATGACGGCCAGCCCGAACGTCAGCCAGAGCAGGGTGCGGTCATACATCACGATGCTCTGCACATCGCTTTCCCGCGTCCCCATGACCCAGCCTTTCAGTCGTTTAATCACTGGCAGCCCAATAAAACGCATCAGCCAAGTTCCTCCGCCAATCGGGCGAACTCATCGCCGCGCTGTTCGAAGCTCTTGAACTGATCGAGGCTGGCACACGCCGGAGACAGCAGTACCAGATCGCCCGGTTCGACGCGCGTGGCAATAACGCGCAGAGTTTGCTCCATCGTCTCGGTTTGCTCTGCTATCTCTGGGCGCAACGCCTCCAGTTGGGCACCATCACGCCCGAAGCAATACAGGCGAATATTGTCACCCTGGACATAACGCAGCAGCGGCGAAAAATCGGCCGACTTACCGTCGCCGCCCAACAGCAAGTGCAGCGTGCCTTTAACCTGTAATCCGTTCAGCGCCGCTTCGGTGCTGCCAACATTGGTTGCTTTGGAATCGTTAATCCAGCGCACGCCGTTACGCTGCCACACGCACTGGAAACGGTGCGGCAAACCAGTAAAGGCGGTGAGTGCCGTTAACGCGGACGCGCGAGGAATTCCCACCGCATCCGCCAATGCCAGCGCCGCCAGCGCATTGGTGTGGTTATGTTGCCCCACCAGGGAAATCTCTTTGGTATTCAAAACGCGCTCGCCTTTCACACGCAGCCAGGTTTCGCCCTGCTGGGTGTTGAGGTGATAGTCGCCCACATCCACGCCAAAGCTGATGCAGCGCGCGTCAGCGCCTTTGATCGGCATGGTTAGCGCGTAATCGGCGTTCACCACACACACCTGCGCATGGTCATAGATGCGTAACTTGGCAGCACGATACTGTTGGATACCAAACGGATAGCGGTTGGTATGATCTTCCGTGACATTGAGAATGGTAGCAGCGGCGGCGCGCAGGCTGGAGGTGGTTTCCAACTGGAAGCTCGACAGCTCCAGCAGGTACAGTTGGCACGGCTGTTTCAGCAGCGTCAGCGCCGGCAGGCCAATATTTCCGCCGACACCGACCAACCAACCGGCTGCCTTAGCCATTTCACCGACCAGCGTAGTGACCGTACTTTTACCGTTGGAGCCAGTAATCGCCACAATCGGTGCCTGCGCTTCACGGCAGAACAACTCGATGTCGCCCACAATCTCTACGCCTGCGGCGGCGGCATCGGCCAGCGCGGGTGTTGCCAGTGCAATACCGGGGCTGGCGACGATCAGGTCAGCCGCTAACAGCCAGTCTTCATTTAACGAACCAAGGTGGCGATCAACCTCGGCAGGCAACTTATCCAAACCAGGCGGACTAACACGGGTATCTACCACGCGCGGCGTCACACCGCGCGTCAGGAAGAAATCAACGCAGGAAAGCCCGGTGATCCCCAGGCCAATAATGACAACGTTTTTACCCTGATAGTCCATCATAGTGTTACCGTACCTTCAGCGTTGCCAGGCCAATCAGCACCAGCATCAGCGAAATAATCCAAAAACGCACAATCACGCGCGGCTCTGGCCACCCTTTAAGTTCATAGTGATGGTGAATCGGTGCCATGCGGAAGATACGCTGCCCGCGTAGCTTGAATGAACCGACCTGAAGGATCACCGACAGGGTTTCAACCACAAACACCCCGCCCATAATCACCAGCAAGAATTCCTGACGCAGCAGGACGGCAATGGTGCCCAACGCGCCGCCGAGCGCCAGTGAGCCGACATCGCCCATAAATACCTGAGCCGGATAGGTGTTAAACCACAGGAAACCCAGGCCCGCGCCGACGATCGCCGTACAGACGATCACCAGTTCACTGGCGTGGCGGATATAAGGGATATGCAGGTAACCGGCGAAATTCATGTTGCCCGTCGCCCACGCCACCAGCGCAAAACCAGCGGCGACAAACACGGTCGGCATAATCGCCAAACCATCCAGCCCGTCAGTGAGGTTGACCGCGTTACTGGTGCCGACGATGACAAAGTAGGTCAGCAAAATGTAGAGCAGGCCCAGTTGCGGCATCACATCTTTAAAGAACGGCACCACCAGTTGCGTGGCCGGTGTGCCTTTGCCGATGGCATACAGGGCAAACGCCACCGCCAACGCAATCAGCGATTGCCAGAAATATTTCCAGCGCGCGATCAACCCTTTGGTGTCTTTGCGTACCACTTTGCGGTAATCATCAACAAAGCCGACGATACCGTAGCCCAGCAGCACCAGCAGTACACACCACACATAGGGGTTGGACAAGTTGGACCACAGCAGTACCGAAACGATGATCGCTGCCAGAATCATGACACCGCCCATGGTCGGCGTGCCACGTTTGCTGAAATGAGATTCAGGCCCTTCATTGCGCACCACTTGCCCGATCTGCAATTTTTGCAGCCAGGCGATCAGATGAGGTCCCATCCACAAGGAGATCACTAACGCGGTCAGCAGGCTGACAATGGCGCGAAACGTCAAATACGAGAAGACGTTAAAACCGGAATAAAACTTGACCAGATGTTCGGCCAGCCACACTAACATGCTGCATTCTCCTGTAATGCGTGTACCACATGCTCCATCGCAGAACTCCGGGAGCCTTTAACCAAAATACTGATCGTGCCGTGCGCCGACAGCAACGTTTGCAAACGCGCTATCAATGCGGCCCGATTGGAAAAATGTTCACCACGTTCACTGGTGAGGCTGATGGCCTGACTCAAGGTGCCAATGCTCAACACCGTATCAATACCTGCGTCACGCGCCACTTCGCCCACCTTCTGATGACACGCCTCGGCATCCTCACCAAGTTCACCCATGTCGCCCACCACCAGTACGCGGTAGCCCGGCATCTCCGCCAGCGTGTGCACCACCGCAGTCATCGACCCCACATTGGCGTTGTAGCTGTCGTCCAGCAGCAGTTTGTTTGCCGTCAGCATGATGGGGAACAAGCGCCCCGGCACGGCCTTGAGCTGCGCCAGCCCGTCTTTCACCTGCTGCAACCCTGCGCCTACGGACATCGCCAGTGCGGCAGCTGCCAGCGCGTTTGCCACGTTATGTCGACCCGGCAGCGGCACGTTGACCTCCAGCGAGCCAAACGGCGTATGGAGTTCAAACAGGGTGCCCCCACCTTCATTGCGAATATCAGTGGCGTAGTAGTCTGTGTATTCACCTTGCTGCGGTGAAAATTGCCATACTGTTTTGTCGCGCAGCACGTCGTGCCAACGCGTCAGGTCATTGCTGTCGGCGTTAATGACCGCAATACCCTTGGTGGGCAAACCGTTAAAGATCTCCCCTTTGGCGCGCGCCACGCCTTCCAACGATCCAAACCCTTCCAGATGTGCGGCCGCCAGGTTATTCACCAGCGCGCTATCCGGACGCACCAGATTGGTGGCATAGGCAATCTCACCAATATGGTTAGCCCCCAACTCAATCACCGCAAAGCGATGATCAAGGGTCAGGCGCAACAGCGTTAACGGCACGCCAATGTCGTTATTGAAATTGCCGTCGGTGTAAAGCACGTCGCCACACTGGCGCAAAATCGCGGCCGTCATCTCTTTCACGGAGGTTTTGCCGGAAGAACCGGTCAATGCCACCACGCGCGCAGAAGATTGGCGACGCATCCAGGCACCCAGTTCGCCCAACGCCAGACGGGTATCCCCCACCAGCAATTGCGGCACGTCGATAGGTAAGTGCTTACTGACCAACAGAGCCGCAGCACCGCCGCGTACTGCCTGATGGGCATAATCATGAGCATCAAACTTTTCACCGCGCAGGGCAATAAACAAGCATCCCGGCGTCAATTTTCGGGTATCGGTGCACACAGTTTCCACCGCCACATCCTCGCCGAGGAGTGTGGCATTTAACGCCGTGGCCAGTTGCTGTAACGTAACGCGAATCATGCGATAACCCCCAGCAGACGCGCGGCAGTCACGCGATCGGAATAATCGAGACGCTGATTGCCCACCAGTTGATAATCTTCATGGCCTTTACCTGCAATCAACACAATATCGTCCACGTTGGCCTGCATAATGGCGCTGGTCACTGCTTCGGCGCGACCGTGTACCGCCAGTGCCCGCCCGGCATCCACCAGACCGGCAAGAATATCTTTCACGATAGCCTGCGGCTCTTCGCTCCTAGGGTTATCGTCCGTCACCACAACGCGATCGGCCAGTTGTTCCGCGATGGCTCCCATAAGTGGGCGCTTACCTTTGTCACGATCGCCGCCGCAACCGAATACGCACCACAGTTGACCGGAGCAATGCGGACGCGCCGCCGCCAGCGCTTTCTCCAGCGCATCCGGCGTGTGGGCGTAGTCCACAATCACAGTCGGTTTACCCGGCGCTTTAAACACTTCCATGCGACCGCAAACCGGCTGCAATTGTGCGCCGGTTTCCAGTAATCTATCCAGTGGATAGCCAAGGGAAAGTAACGTTGCCAGCGCCATTAGCAGATTACTGACGTTAAATTCACCCATAAGGCGACTTTCTATGCGACCGTTGCCCCATTTAGAGTCAAACGCAATTGAAGCGCCTTCGTCGTGATAATCGACGGCGGTGACTTTCAGCCAGCGGCCACGGCAACCTGGCACCAGATTATTGTGCAGCGTCACCGCCACGGCATCCGACAACTGCGCCAGCCAGCGCAGCCCCACCTCATCGTCGGCGTTAATGATCGCCTGACCCACTTTATGTTCTGAGAACAGAGACCACTTGGCAGCCTCATAGCTTTCCATATCACCGTGGTAATCCAGATGGTCACGGCTCAGGTTGGTGAAAACCGCCGCCGCAAACGGCAACGCCGCAACGCGATGTTGCACCAAGCCGTGCGAGGAAACTTCCATCGCAGCAAAGGTCGCGCCTTGTTCAACCAACTGATTCAGAACGTGCTGTATATCGACGGCCGAGCCCGTGGTATTCGCAGTGGGATTGACGTGCCCTAACAGACCATTACCCACGGTGCCCATCACGGCGCTGGTATCGCCCAGCAGTTGGCTCCATTGAGCCAGCAACTGTGTGGTTGTGGTTTTGCCGTTGGTGCCAGTCACACCGACCAGCCGTAATTTTTCCGCAGGCTGCTGATAAAAACGCCCCGCCAACGCCGACAGACGTTGGTTCAAATTAATCAGATACACAACCGGAACGCCGTGCATTTCACGTACCGTGCCATCGGCAGCTTCACCGTCTGCCTCTGCGATCACGGCCGCCACCCCTTGCGCAATGGCCTGAGGAATATAGCGACGCCCATCCACGCTGTGGCCAACTACGGCCACAAACAGATCGCCCGCCGCTGCAACACGACTGTCCAGCGTCATTTCCCGCAGTTGGCGCGGTGGGACATCTTGCACCCACGGTGCCAGTAAATCGCACAAATTACGATCTGCCACCTGAAACCTCTTTATGGTTAATCACAAAATCATTTTTATCGCCGACGGGCAGCGCATCCGGCTCAACGTTCATGGTGCGCAATACGCCGCCCATGATGGCGCCGAACACTGGCGCAGAAACCGCACCACCATAGTAGTTACCCGCCTTAGGATCGTTAATCACCACCACTAGCGCAAAGCGCGGGTTGCTGGCAGGCGCGACGCCTGCGGTGTAGGCAATGTATTTGTTGATGTATTTGCCGTCCGGTCCCACTTTTTTTGCCGTACCGGTTTTAATGGCAACACGGTATCCCTTGATCGCTGCCTTGGTTCCGCCGCCACCGGGCAGAGCAACGCTTTCCATCATATGCACCACCGTACGCACGATAGGCTCGGCGAAAATGCGTTCCCCTGGCACTGGTGGATCGACTTTGGTAATGGAGAGCGGACGATAGATACCATAGCTACCGATAGTGGCGTAAACGCGCGCCAGTTGCAGCGGCGTCACCATCAATCCATAGCCGAAAGAAAAGGTGGCCCTCTCTATGTCAGACCACCGTTGTTTTTGAGGGTATAAGCCACTGCTTTCTCCGACCAACCCCAAATTGGTCGCTTTTCCCAAACCAAAACGCGAGTAAGTGTCTACCAGCGCTGAGGAGGGCATCGCTAACGCCAGTCGTGAAACACCGACGTTACTCGACTTCTGTAGTATCCCGGTCAGGGTCAGTTCCGCGTAGCGGGCGACGTCTTTGATCTCATGACCGTTGATGTAATAGGGCAAGGTATTGAGCAGGCTGTTTTCTTTGACAACATTACGTTGCAGCGCCGTCATCACCACCATCGGTTTTACCGTCGAACCCGGTTCAAAAATGTCGGTGATAGCGCGGTTACGCATGACATCGGAGGGGGTGCTCGCCAGATTGTTCGGATTGTAAGAAGGGCTGTTAGCCATCGCCAGCACTTCACCGGTATTGACATCCACCAGCACGGCGGTGCCAGATTCCGCATTATTGAAGGCCACGGCGTTGTTCAGCTCGCGATAAACCAACGCTTGCAGGCGCTCGTCAATGCTCAACATCAGGTTGTGTGCAGCCTGACTGTCAACGGAAGAGATATCTTCAATCACGCGACCAAAACGGTCTTTGCGTACCGTGCGCTCACCCGGTTGCCCGGTCAGCCAACGATCGAAACTTTTCTCAACGCCCTCAATGCCCTGCCCATCAATATTGGTGAAACCAATCAGGTGAGACGTGACCTGACCGGCAGGATAGTAACGGCGTGACTCCTGGCGCAGATAAATGCCCGGCAGCTTGAGTTTGTGAACATATTCACCGATAGCGGGATTCACCTGACGCGCCAGATAGACAAAGCGCCCTTTCGGGTTAGCGTTGATTTTCGCCGCCATCTGATCGAGCGGCAAATCCAGCGCATCAGAAAGCGCTTTCCAGCGGGTGTCGAGCGACACGCCGCCGTGTTCATTCAACTCTTTGGGATCGGCCCAGATGGCGTTAACGGGCACGCTGACCGCCAACGGACGCCCGGCGCGATCGCTGATCATGCCGCGCGCGGTGGGAACTTCCTGCACGCGCAGGGAGCGCATATCCCCTTCACGTACCAGTTGATCCGGGTTGATCACCTGCAAATAGGCGGTGCGCAACATCAGCCCCACCATTGCCAACAGTATGCCTGTACAGAGCAACGCAAAACGCCAGCTTACAAAGCTGGCCTTATCTTCCTGTCGTTTCAACTTTCCTGTGCGCGCTGCTTTCATGCCAAATGAGTACCTATGCTCTCATGCTCAACCAGACTCACTGTTTGACTACGATATTTTCCTGCGCAGGGTCCACGTGCCCCATATGCAGCTTTTCCGTTGCGATACGCTCCACCCGACTGTGATCGCCCAAGGCGTTCTCTTCCAGAATCAGGTTGCGCCATTCGATATCCAACGCATCACGCTCCAACAACAACTGCTCGCGCTGTGCGGTCAGCAAGCGCGTCTTGTGCGCGGTCGTCACCACCAGCACCGCAGAAACCAACGCACCAATCAGCAGCAGCAGTGGCAATTTGCCGTGACGAAGAATGTCCTGGCCGATAATGCCCGCCAGGCTGTGCCGCTCATTGCTTATCATTCCGCTAGCCGTTCCGCGATACGTAACACAGAGCTACGCGCTCTCGGGTTTTCTGCCACTTCGGCTTCCGGCGGCATCATCTTGCCTACCGTTTTCAGCGTTTGACCGCCTTGCGCACGCAGTTGTGCTTCAGTAAGCGGTATCCCGGCCGGCACCTGTGGCCCACGACTGTGATGACGCATAAAACGCTTCACAATACGATCTTCCAGCGAATGAAAACTGATGATCGACAAGCGGCCCTGCAGTGCGAGTGCCGTCAGCGCGCCGTTCAGCGCCTGCTCGATCTCATCCAGCTCACTGTTGATATAGATACGGATTGCCTGAAAACTGCGGGTTGCCGGGTGCTTATGCCGCTCTTTGATCGGGCTCGCCGCCGCAATCAGCGCCGCCAACTCGCCTGTGCGCGTCATCGGTTCTGTGCTGTTACGTTCCACAATGGCGCGCGCAATGCGCTTGGCAAACCGCTCTTCGCCAAAGGTTTTCAACACCCAGGCAATGTCATCGACTTCTGCCGTTTGCAACCATTGCGCCGCTGACTGCCCGCGCGTCGGGTCCATACGCATGTCCAACGGGCCATCGCGCATAAAGGAAAAACCGCGTTCAGGATCGTCCAGTTGCGGCGAAGAGACGCCCAAATCAAGCAACACGCCGTCAATACGCCCGGTTAACCCCAGGGTCTCCACGTAACTTGCCAGCGCGGAAAAAGGTCCGTGAACAATAGAAAAACGTGAATCTTGAATCGCCTCGGCTGCCGCTATAGCTTGAGGATCGCGATCGATAGCCACAAGGCGTCCTTCCGGTCCGAGACGGGAAAGGATCAGCCGCGAATGGCCACCACGGCCAAACGTGCCATCGATGTATGTGCCGTCGGCGCGGATATTGAGGCCATTAACCGCTTCATCCAACAGCACAGTAGTGTGTTTATAATTTTCCGGCATGTATTTCTTTCAGCATGACTACAGTGATAAATCCTGCAATCTCTCGGACAACGGGGCGTCAAAGGATTGCTCAGCGTCAATATCGTCCTTGACCTGTTGATACCAGGCCTGCTCATCCCACAGTTCAAACTTGTTGAACTGGCCGACCAGCATCACTTCTTTCGTCAGGCTCGCATGTTGCCGTAGCGTACTGGCAATCAGCAGACGCCCGGCATTGTCCATCTGACACTCACTGGCATGACCCAACAGCAACCGCTGCACGCGGCGCTCTGCAGGATTCATGCTCGACAGACGTGACAATTTTTGTTCAATGATTTCCCACTCAGGCAGGGGGTAAAGCAGCAGACAGGGCTGATGAAGGTCAATGGTGCAAACCATCTGACCTTGCGATGTCTCTGACAGCGTTTCCCGATAACGGGTAGGAACGGCGAGCCGACCTTTACTGTCGAGGTTAATCAGCGTAGCCCCACGAAACATGCTCGAGTTACCCCTTTATGACCCTTTTCACCACTTTATCCCACAAATTCCCACATTGATGAGTTTACGGAGGGTATGAAAACCTTGTCAAGCCAGAGCGGGCGCGCTTTGGAATTATTTCTGCCTCAACGCGGACATGAATGGCATAAAATGGAATAACAGACGGAAATTAAGGGAGATTAACGCCATGAAAATTTGAGGAAAAATTATTTCTGGATAAACAATCAGAAAGAGTAATAATTTCTCATTTTTACTTAAATTTACCATTAATCATAAAACGCTTGTGTAACCGTCGCCGTATTCCTCCTCCATCACCCGAGCACGGCGCTTGCCCGCTGCGCACTCCAGACCGATACCGGTCACATTTTTACCCAATGATATTGTTCATTCCATTCTACTGTTACAACAATGTCGGCACGCTATTCTATTTTCTTTTTGGCAATGATGCTGCCAATTTTTCTTTATTTAAGGTTACGAAAAACAACTGAGGCTTTTTACCGTTAACCACTAAGTTCGTCGGTTAATTATTATATTATAAGAGTATTCCTAAAACCCACGTGTTCCACGCTGTTATTTGGGTTAAGCGGGGACTTTTTGCCCACCGAAAAATAGTCGCCAAACGCAAAAACACAACCACTTGTTTATAACCGTCATTCCGCACCTGATTTTTCTTTTTTCGGGACTTGACGGTATTCTGAAGTTCTGAATTTATTACTGCTTTTTGCAGACCAATCAGCATGAGTACTCCCCACGTTACCATCCGTAAC
>NZ_JBPETA010000009.1:0-32991 GCF_051710365.1 Symbiopectobacterium sp.
TCAAGGTTACGGATGGTAACGTGGGGAGTACTCATGCTGATTGGTCTGCAAAAAGCAGTAATAAATTCAGAACTTCAGAATACCGTCAAGTCCCGAAAAAAGAAAAATCAGGTGCGGAATGACGGAGAGAGGAATGATTATGAACAATAACGTTATTGCCATCTCCAGATTCCAGGGAACCATTGAATGGGATAAAGTAAAAGAAGACGGTGTCAGCATGGCGTTTTCTCGCCTGGGAGAAGGTGAGACCTATATTGACCCGACGTTTTCTGAAAATTTCCGAAAATCCAGAGTGGCAGGTATCCCTTCCGGGGCCTGGCATATTTTCCGAGCCAAATCCAGCACGCCAGAAGCACAGGCAAGAACCATAGTAAACACGCTGAAAGAGGCAGGATTTACCAACAAAGATGCTTTTGCCTTTGAAGTCAATAATAAGGTCGGAAGTAATAAGACTGCCACCAAAAATGAAATGGCGAATAACCTTTACCATCTGATACAGCATATTATTGATTCAGACCTTCCCATTTGTCCAATAACTTATACATCAAAACCAATATTGATACCTGGAAGAACAGCGTTGCATGGGAATTGCATGATGATTTCTTTCGGAAAATAAAAATTTGGCCCGAACACTGGAGAACACAACCTGACTACCCTGATACGTTATATCCCTGGGGAAAAGGAAACTGGAGTTTCTGGGAATATTCATCTCACGGAACGATAAAAGGCATTAATGGCGACGTCTTGATCAGTAAAGTCAACCCGCAGCGCTAACGCTTGAATCGCTAAGCGGTAAAAAAAACCCACGGAGAATGTCACAGGACATTCTCCGCTGAGGTCGATGTAGATTATGCCGCCAGACATAATTCAGTTACAGGGGCAATCCTCTACGTAACGTTAAATGGCGATTATTCCCACTCAATCGTTGCAGGCGGCTTGCCAGACACGTCATACACCACGCGAGAAATGCCATCGACTTCGTTGATGATGCGGTTGGAAACGCGACCCAGGAAGTCATACGGCAGGTGTGCCCAGTGAGCGGTCATAAAGTCGATAGTTTCAACCGCACGCAGAGAGACCACCCAGTCGTATTTACGACCGTCGCCCATCACGCCTACGGAACGCACCGGTAGGAACACGGTAAAGGCCTGGCTTACCTTGTGGTACAGGTCAGCATTGTGCAGTTCTTCGATGAAGATGGCATCGGCACGGCGCAGCAGATCGCAGTACTCTTTCTTCACTTCGCCCAGCACGCGCACCCCAAGGCCTGGACCAGGGAACGGATGGCGGAACAGCATGTTGTACGGCAAGCCCAGTTCGAGACCAATTTTACGCACTTCGTCTTTGAACAGCTCTTTCAACGGCTCAACCAGACCCAGCTTCATCTCTTTCGGCAGGCCACCCACGTTGTGGTGAGACTTGATGACGTGCGCTTTGCCGATCTTGGACGCCGCTGATTCAATCACGTCAGGATAGATGGTGCCCTGCGCCAGCCATTTCACCTCGGTCTGCTTGCTTGCTTCTTCATCGAAGACTTCGACGAACACGCGACCAATGATTTTGCGTTTGGCTTCCGGATCGTTTTCACCGGCCAATTCAGACAGGAAACGATCTTCCGCAGCCACGTGCACGATATTCAGACCAAAGTGATCGCCGAACATTTCCAGCACCTGATCCGCTTCGTTCAAACGCAGCAGGCCATTATCCACGAACACGCAGGTCAAACGATCGCCAATGGCACGGTGCAGCAGCACCGCCGTAACAGAGGAGTCAACACCACCGGACAGGCCCAGGATCACGCGATCGTTGCCAATCTGTTCGCGCAGGCGCACTACCGCGTCATCAATGATTTTTGCTGGCGTCCACAGCGCATCACATTGGCAGATATCACGCACGAAACGTTCCAGCATGCGCTGTCCCTGACGGGTGTGCGTCACTTCAGGGTGGAACTGTACGCCGTAAAAGCGTTTCTCTTCGTTAGCCATAATGGCAAACGGGCAGGTATCGGTGCTGGCAACGGTGACGAAATCGGATGGAATGGCCGTCACTTTATCGCCGTGGCTCATCCATACGTCAAGCAGCGGCGCACCGCTTTCACTCAGCGCATCCTGAATATCGCGCAGCAGCGCGCTTTCCGCTTTGATTTCGACCTGAGCATAACCAAACTCACGCTCGCTGGAGCTTTCCACATGTCCACCCAGCTGCATTGCCATGGTCTGCATGCCGTAGCACACACCCAACACCGGCACACCAGCCTGGAACACATATTCCGGCGCGCGAGGGCTGTTGTGCTCGGTGGTGCTTTCCGGGCCACCGGAAAGGATGATGCTGTTCGGGTTAAATTCGCGAATCTGTGCTTCGGTAACGTCCCATGCCCAGAGCTCGCAATAAACGCCCAGTTCACGCACGCGGCGCGCGACCAGTTGCGTGTACTGCGAACCAAAATCCAGAATGAGTATGCGGTGTTGATGAATATTTTCTGTCATGAGAGGCGTATTCCAAAATACGTAAGGAGCAAAAAATAAGAGAACCCGGCGAAGTTTACCGGGTTTCTGTCAAATCAGCCATCACATCGGCAGATTGGCCTGTGGGCCCAATCAACCCATCCGATAGTTCGGAGATTCTTTGGTGATGGTCACATCGTGCACATGGCTTTCCTGAATGCCTGCACCGCTGATGCGAACAAATTCGGCCTGAGTGCGCAGTGCGTCAATGGTGCCGCAACCGGTCAAGCCCATGCAGGAACGCAGGCCCCCCATCTGCTGATGCACGATCTCTTTCAGGTGGCCTTTATAAGCCACGCGCCCTTCGATCCCTTCCGGCACCAGTTTATCTGCCGCATTATCGCTCTGGAAATAACGGTCAGAAGAACCTTTGGACATGGCACCCAACGAGCCCATCCCACGGTAAGATTTAAAGGAACGGCCTTGATACAGCTCGATCTCACCCGGAGATTCTTCCGTGCCCGCCAGCATAGAACCTACCATCACACAGGCTGCACCCGCAGCGATGGCTTTGGCGATGTCACCGGAGAAACGGATACCGCCATCAGCAATGACTGGAATGCCAGTACCTTCAAGCGCTGCTACCGCGTCGGAAATCGCGGTGATCTGCGGTACACCCACGCCGGTAACGATACGGGTGGTACAAATAGAACCAGGGCCAATACCGACTTTCACGGCACTCACGCCTGCTTCAGCCAGCGCTTTGGCACCGGCACCGGTGGCAACGTTGCCGCCGATGATTTGCAGATCGGGGTATTTAGCGCGGGTTTCACGAATGCGCTGCAACACGCCCTCAGAGTGGCCGTGCGAGGAGTCGATCAGCAGCACGTCAACACCGGCAGCAACCAGCGCATCGACGCGCTCCTCGTTGCCCGCGCCAACTGCCGCACCAACGCGCAGGCGACCGTGTTCGTCTTTACAAGCGTTAGGTTTACGCTCGGCTTTCTGGAAGTCTTTCACGGTGATCATGCCGAGCAGATGGAAGCTGCCATCCACCACCAGCGCTTTCTCAACGCGTTTTTCGTGCATTTTTTGCAGCACCACGTCACGCGCTTCGCCTTCACGCACCGTTACCAGACGGTCTTTCGGCGTCATAACGGCGCTCACCGGACGTTCCAAATCAGTCACAAAACGCACGTCACGACCAGTGATAATCCCAACCAGTTCGTTATCGTCAGTCACTACCGGGTAACCGGCAAAGCTGTTACGTTCGGTCAGCGCTGTGACTTCACGCAGCGTGGTGGTTGGCGTCACAGTTTGCGGATCGACAACCACGCCGCTTTCATGACGTTTCACCCGGCTGACTTCTTCCGCCTGGCGCTCAATCGACATGTTTTTATGGATGAAACCGATGCCGCCTTCCTGCGCCAATGCGATGGCCAAACCGGATTCCGTCACGGTATCCATGGCAGCAGAGAGCATAGGAATATTCAAACGAATCGTTTTTGTGAGCTGGGTGGTGAGATCGGCAGTGTTCGGCAGAACGGTCGAATGAGCTGGGATCAGGAGGACGTCATCAAACGTCAGTGCTTCTTTGGCAATACGTAGCATGGGCAATATCTCATGTGGGGATGCGATAAAATATTGCCGTGGCATTATACAGAGCGTAATCGGTTGCCTCCAGCTTTTTTTTATAAAAAACTTGATTAACCTTTCAGGCAAGGTAATATAGGTTAATTAACCCTCTGTTTTAAAATTTGATCTCGCTCACTAAATCGGGTTAGCCAACGCCATGTCCCAAGCGCCTTCATCCGCTATTTTTACCGTCAGCCGCCTCAATCAAACCGTCCGGCAACTGTTGGAAATGGAAATGGGGCAAATCTGGATGTGCGGCGAGATTTCCAACTTCTCCCAGCCCGCCTCCGGTCACTGGTACTTTACCCTGAAAGATGAGCGCGCCCAGGTGCGCTGCGCCATGTTTCGCACCAGCAATCGCCGTGTGACGTTTCGCCCACAAAACGGGCAGCAAGTGTTGCTGCGCGCCACGATCACCCTGTACGAACCGCGCGGTGATTACCAACTGCTGACAGAAAGCATGCAACCCGCAGGCGATGGCCTGTTGCAACAGCAGTTCGAACAGCTTAAGCAGCGATTAGCGTCAGAAGGATTGTTCGATCAGTCATTCAAACAGGCGCTCCCTCGCCCTGCCAGCAGCGTCGGCGTCATTACTTCACCTAGCGGCGCGGCGCTGCATGATATCCTGCATGTGCTACAGCGGCGCGATCCCGCACTGCCGGTGGTGATTTATCCGAGTCAGGTGCAAGGCGAAGAGGCTCCAGCGCAAATTGTTCGCGCCATTCAGCTTGCCAATCAACGACAAGAGTGTGATGTGCTGATCGTTGGGCGCGGCGGCGGTTCGCTGGAAGATCTCTGGAGCTTTAACGATGAACGGGTGGCTCGCGCCATTTTCGCCAGTCGTATTCCTATTGTGAGTGCTGTCGGCCATGAAACCGACGTCACCATTGCCGACTTCGTGGCGGATTTACGCGCCCCGACCCCATCGGCGGCGGCAGAGTTGGTCAGTCGCGATCGCAACGAACTGCTGCGCCAGCTACATGCACAACGTCAGCGGCTGGAAATGGCGATGGATTATTCACTGGCCCAACGCCAGCGCGATTTCTCCCGACTCCACCACCGTTTGCAGCAACAGCATCCGCAGTTACGCTTGGCGCGTCAGCTTAACCAATTGATCACCCTGCGGCGCAGGCTCGATGAGAGAATGCAGCAGCAACTGCGGCGCGCGACCCTGCGCAATGAACGGTTGCAGCAGCGGCTGACGCAGCAGCAGCCACTTTCACGTATTCATCGCGCGCAGCAACACCTGCAACAGATGCAGTACCAATTGCAGCGGCTTATCACCCGGCAACTGAGTGAGAATAAACAGCGGTTGGGTGAGGTTTGTTCCCATCTGGAAGGCGTCAGCCCGCTAAAAACGCTGGCACGTGGCTATAACGTGACCACCACCCCCTCCGGGCAGGTTTTACGCGCCACGACTCAGGCAGCACCCGGCGACACGCTAAAAACCCGGTTACAGGACGGCTGGGTAGAAAGCCAGGTTACGCAGGTCACGCCGGATGCTAAAAAGCGCGCACGTAGGAAATCGCCATAGCTATTCCTGCACCGGAAGGCAGCTGAACAGCACGCGTTGGCGTGAAATCAAACCGTGACCGCGTTGGCAGAAATAACTCACCGAACCACAGGCTGATAAGGTTTGCAGAGGCTGCTGGCATTCCGGGCAATGCGCTTGTTGCTGAAAATGGTGATGGCACTGCGGACACTGGAACCGACTGTCGTTCAGCCAGTTCAGGGCATGTTGGCAATGCGGACACAGGGTTTCCATTGGCTCCTCCGTTTCAGGCTTAAGCGATGCCCCAGGCGCGTAACAAATAAACCCCGAGCACCGTGGCGAAAAACGATCCTACCGTGGTCATGGCGATAATATTAGCCGCCAGCGTAGCGTTTCCCCCCATAGCCCGTGTCATGGCATAGCTGCCTGCCGCCGTCGGAGTCGAGGCAAAGAGAAAAATAATCCCCAACTGCACGCCGCGAAAGCCTACCAGCCAGCCGCCGAGCGCCAGCAGGCCTGGCACCACCACCAGTTTGGCAACGGTGGAAAGCGCCGCGACGTTACTGGTGCGCAGCATGGTTTTAAAATCCAGACTCGCCCCGGCACACAACAATGCCAATGGCAGCGCCAGCCCGGAGATCTGCTGACCAGTTTGTCGCACCACGTCGGGCAGCGCCAAGCCAGACTGAGAATAGCCCACTCCTAGTAACAGCCCAATAATCAGCGGATTGGTCGCGATGCTGGTTAACAGCGCTTTCTTGCTGACGCGGCCGCCATCCTGCCCCCGCCGTAGACTGCGCGTTAGGGTGATCACGGACAGCACGTTGAACAAGATAACAGTGACCGTCAGGTAGAGCGAGCCGACCGCAATCCCCTGCTCACCATAAGCGCGTACCGCAAACGCCAACCCCATAATGCCGGTGTTGGATCAAAAGCCTCCCTGAACGAAAATACCGCGCTCACGGGGATCTTTCACCAGATAAACAGCCACATACTCAAGCAATAAAAACGTGGTTACGGTGCCTACGGCACCATAGAGGATCATCGGGAGATGCGTGGCAATTGACTGTTGGCTGGTCGCCACGCTGAAAAACAGCAGGAAGGGCAGCGCCAGATTAAACACCAGCTTCATTGCCGAATCGCAAAAGGCATCATCCAACTGCCCCAAACGGCGCAGCCCCATGCCAATCAACAGGATTAACAGGTCGGGCATGGTGACATTAAAGGCAAAACTCCAGGTTTCCCAAGACATAACGTACACTTTCACACAGAGTTGACGGTCATTGCTGATTCAAAGGCCATAATAAAAATGGGGCGGATCATCGATTCCGCCCCATTCTGATTACTTGCCTTTCTTGATGTGCTGCATCAAGCGCTTACGCTTACGCAACTGATTGGGCGTGAGGGTATTGCGCTTCTCGGCAAAGGGGTTTTCCCCCTCTTTGAACTGAATGCGAATCGGCGTGCCCATCACGTTCAGCGAACGGCGGTAGTAGTTCATCAGGTAGCGTTTGTAGGAATCCGGCAAATCTTTGACCTGATTGCCGTGGATCACCACAATCGGCGGGTTGTACCCCCCGGCGTGAGCGTATTTCAGCTTCACGCGGCGGCCCTGAACCAGCGGCGGCTGGTGATCGTCAACGGCCATCTGCATGATACGCGTCAACAGCGAGGTGTTCACACGCTTGGTAGCGCAGGTATAGGCTTCGTGCACCGACTCAAACAAGTTACCGACGCCGCTGCCATGCAGCGCAGAGATAAAATGCACGCGCGCAAAATCGATGAACCCGAGACGCAAGTCGAGCATGTCTTTCACCTGCTCTTTGATCTCTTGCGACAGCCCATCCCATTTGTTCACCGCGATAACTAGCGAACGCCCCGCATTAAGAATAAAGCCCAGCAGCGAGAGATCCTGATCGGAAATGCCGTCGCGCGCATCGATAACCAGCAGTACCACGTTGGCATCTTCAATCGCTTGCAGCGTTTTGATCACCGAGAATTTTTCGACGGTTTCCGTGACCTTGCCACGTTTACGTACACCAGCGGTGTCGATCAGCACATACTCGCGGCCATCGCGCTCCATCGGAATGTAAATGCTGTCGCGGGTGGTGCCCGGCATGTCATACATCACCACACGGTCTTCGCCCAGAATACGGTTGGTCAGAGTGGACTTGCCCACATTGGGGCGACCGACAATAGCCAGTTTGATGGGCATACTTTCCGGATCGAAGTCATCTTCGGTGTCCTCTGGCTCATCAGTGTTTTCGCCTAACTGTTCCGCCCAGTAGGCAGCGTTAGCCTCTTCTTCCGTCAGTTCAACCGGTTCATCTTCCTGCTTGGCATAAGGCAGCAACACGTTTTCCAGCAACGAGGTAACACCGCGCCCGTGGGAAGCCGCCATGGGATAGACCTCACCCAGCCCCAGCGAATAGAAATCCGCCATCGCGATATTCGCATCCACGCCATCAATTTTGTTGGCGACCAGGAAAGTGGCTTTCTCGCGGCTGCGTAAATGCTGTGCGATGCCCAGATCGGCAGGCATCAGCCCGGCGCGCGCATCCACCATAAACAGCACGATATCCGCTTCTTCAATGGCGAGCAGCGACTGCCCTGCCATACGGGTTTCCACGCCCTCTTCCGAACCGTCGATACCACCGGTATCAATGATAATGAACTCCTGCCCTCCCACTTCCGCCCGGCCGTATTTACGGTCACGCGTAAGCCCAGGAAAATCCGCCACCAGGGCGTCACGGGTACGCGTCAGGCGGTTAAACAGGGTAGATTTTCCCACATTCGGGCGCCCAACGAGCGCGACGACAGGTATCATTTCACAACCTCATTTATTATATTTCAATATGTTACAGCAAATCGACTCGCTGACATTTAAAAGACGAAACGGCTCCTGATGCGTTCAGGAGCCGTTTCAAGGCTCACACCGCCTGCGCGGTGCAGCCCAGATACCTTCTGTTCTCTAGCGGGTAAACGCGTATACGTCGCCGTTCCTGGCCTGAATCAACAGCTTGTCGCTGGCCACCACCGGGTCGCTCAGGAAACCGGAACTGTCCACTTTATGCTGCGCCACGAAACGACCATCCGCAGTATTGATCCAGTGCAGATAGCCTTCGGAGTCACCCACCACCAGATAGCCATTATACAGCGCTGGCCCGGTCAGGTTACGGTGCAGCAGATCGCTTTGTCGCCACAGATTCACGCCGCCATTGGTGCTGAGAGCGACCACGCGATCGTTTTGATCCACGACGTAGATACGATCGCCATCGATGACAAAATCCTGCACGCTGCCCAGCTCGCGTTTCCACACGATCTGGCCGGAGCGCAGATCGAGCGCAGCCATGTTGCCGTTATAGCCGAGTGCATACACCAGCTCACCAGCCACCACCGGCGTCGTATCCACATCGTTCAGGCGATCGATTTCGGTCGCGCCGCTCGGTTGAGAAATGCGCTGCTGCCAAATCAGTTGTCCTTGGTTGATCAGCACCGCATTTACACGACCGTTGTCACCGCCGACAATAGCAGCACCAAACGCGGTGGCAGGCGCAGACTCACCGCGCAGCGACAGCGTTGGGATATCTAGGTTTACGGTCCATTTGATGGCACCGTCACTTTCATCCAGCGCTTGCAGCATACCGTTGCTGGTGTGCACCAACACCACGCCATCACTCACCACCGGGCGTGATAATACTTCACCCGCCGCCGTGGCTTGCCATGCAAGGGTACCGTCTGCCGCATTAAGCGCAAACACCTCTGCGCGCTCGCTACCGACATACACACGATCGCCAGAGACCGTCACACCGCCGGAAAGCAGCGCGGATTCACGCGACGAGAGAAACCCACGTTTGGTAGACAGATCGGCGCGCCACAGCTCTTTGCCGTTCGCCAAGTCCATCGCCTTCACCAGACCTTTACGGTCGGCGGCAAAAACGCGATCGCCCTGCCAGGCTGGACGCAAATTGGAGTAGTGCCCGTCAAGGCCGCTCCCCACAGAACTGCTCCAAACTTTGGTTGGCGTAAACTGATTCTCAACCTTGGGCAGCGGCGACATGGTTACCACGTCTTCTTCACCGCTGAACAGCGAACATCCGCTCAAAAAAGCCAGAGAAAGCATTCCAACCACAAGTGTTTTACGCAATTGCATGACGTTCCTCTTAGCCCGGCAGATTATTTAATTTCATACGCAGCAACGCCTGCAATGCCTGTGGCGGATTCGCCGCCACCCCTTTATCGTATGCCGCACGCGCAGCCGCGTTATCGCCTTTGCTCACCAAGGCGTCGCCGCGTACATCCGCCACCATGGCAGCCCATCCCGCCTGTGTGATGGTATCCAGCGTTTTCAATGCGTCATCGGCTTTCCCCTGCTGCACCTGAACGCGCGCCAAACGTAGCGCGGTCAATGCTTGCAGATCGACATCTTTGGTTTGCGTCAACGCGGTGCGCAATTGGGTTTCCGCCTGAGCGAACTCCCCTTTATCGGCGTGATAGCGCGCCAGTTGCAAGGAAGACAGCACGCCATAGCTGCTCTTATTCTCGGCCGAGAATTTTTCCGCCGCCGAAACGCCCGCCGCATCACCTTTCGCCAATGCTTCACTGGCCTGCTGGTAAGCCAACGAGGAAGACATGGCCCCTTCAGACTGATGATTCTGCCAGTAACGCCACCCGACCAGGGCACCGATACCGAGCACAATCCCCACCACCAACGCTTTGCCGTTTTCAATCAAAAAGCGGCGCAACGCATCAACTTGCTCATTCTCAGTGGTATAGACTTCCACGGTGTCTCTCTCCTCAACCCAGTAACGTTGCCAGACGCGCGGCAACGTCCGCCTGCGCCAATGTATCCTGCTCGCCGGTCACGTATTCAATGTGTTGCTCCGCAATAAAAATAGTATTCATGCTCTATGTTCTCTTCATGCATTCAGGCTGGTTTTAAACACCTTTTTTGCATGCCAGACTATGTAGCAATACACTCATTGAATACGTGACCTGCTCGCCGCTGCTCAGATTTTTCACCACCACCTGACCGGAAGCCACTTCGTTCTCGCCCAGCACCAGCGCAATACGAGCGCCCCATTTATCCGCGCGAGCAAACTGTTTCTTGAAATTTCCGCCGCCATAGTTGGTCATCAGTTTCAGCTCTGGCAGCGCATCACGCAGTGTTTCAGCCAGTTGCATGGCCGCTGACTGCGTGCCAACGCCGGAGGAAATCAGATACACCTCAACGCCAGGCAGTGCGGTGAAATCAGGGTTAACCGACTGCACTAACAGCACCAAACGCTCCAGCCCCATGGCAAAACCGACAGCAGGCGTGGCATGCCCACCGAGCTGCTCCACCATGCCATCATAACGGCCGCCCGCGCACACCGTGCCCTGCGAACCCAGACTGGTGGTGACCCACTCGAACACCGTGCGGTTGTAATAATCCAGACCGCGCACCAACCGCGGATTCACCGTAAATGGGATACCCGCTTGCGTTAAAAGTTCACCCAGTTGCTCAAAGTGTTGGCGAGATTCGTCATCCAGATAGTCCGTCAACACCGGCGCATCATTGAGAAGTGCCTGCACCTGCGCGTTTTTGGAATCCAATACGCGCAGCGGGTTGGTATACATGCGACGCAAACAATCTTCATCCAACTGATCTTTGTGTTGTTCCAGAAACGCGATCAAGGCGTCACGGTAGCGCGCCCGCGCTTCCAGCGAACCGATGGAGTTCAGTTCCAGCGCAACGTGTTCGGCGATACCCAGTTCGCGCCACCAGCGCGCACTGAGCAGGATCAGTTCGGCATCGATATCCGGCCCTTGCAGACCAAACACTTCACAGCCTAACTGATGGAATTGACGGTAGCGCCCTTTTTGCGGACGTTCGTGACGGAACATCGGCCCCATATACCACAGGCGCTGTTCCTGATTATAGAGGATGCCGTGTTCAATACCGGCACGTACGCAGCCTGCGGTCCCTTCCGGGCGCAGTGAGAGGCTATCGCCGTTACGGTCGTCAAAGGTGTACATCTCTTTTTCGACCACATCAGTCACTTCGCCAATCGCCCGTTTAAACAACGGCGTCTGTTCAACGATGGGCAGACGGATTTCACTGTAACCGTAACTGCGGAGTACTTTTTTCAGGCTATCTTCGATACGCTGCCATAAGGCCGTTTCGGCAGGCAGATAATCATTCATGCCGCGTATGGCTTGGATATTTTTTGCCACGTCAGTTCTCTATGCGTTTTAAAATCGTTTTTCCAATGGATCCGATTATAGGGGGTGCAATGTGCTCTGTTCAACGTTAAAGCCACCGCCGGGTTTAACGGTCACTGACGATGCGAGGCTGATTACTTGTCCACCACATTGACCGTGATGCGCTTATTTTCATCCAGCATCGCCGCTTTGGCGCGAATTTTCGCTTCCAGTTGGTCAATCATGTCGTCGTTGTCAAAGCGCTCTCTCTGACGCACGCCATCTTCATAAAAACCGCTTTTCTTGTTACCGCCGGTCACGCCCAGCGTTGAGACCAGCGCTTCGCCCGGCCCGTTGACCACGCAACCGATAATGGAAACGTCCATCGGCGTAATGATATCTTCCAGACGCTGTTCCAGCGCGTTGACCGTGCCGATAACATCGAATTCCTGACGAGAGCAGGTAGGGCACGCGATGAAATTGATGCCACGCGCGCGAATACGCAGCGATTTCAGGATATCAAAGCCGACTTTGACTTCTTCAACCGGATCGGCCGCCAACGAAATACGCAGCGTGTCGCCAATGCCTTCCGACAGCAACAGCCCCAGACCGATAGCCGATTTGACCGCACCGCTGCGTGCGCCGCCCGCTTCCGTAATCCCCAGATGCAGCGGCTGATCGATACGCGCCGCCAGCAAGCGGTAAGACTGCACTGCCAGAAACACATCCGACGATTTCACACTCACCTTGAACTGATCGAAGTTGAGGCGATCGAGGATGTCCACGTGACGCATTGCAGATTCCAACAGCGCTTCCGGCGTGGGTTCACCGTATTTTTCCTGAAGATCCTTTTCCAGTGAACCGCCGTTGACCCCGATGCGAATCGGAATGTTTTTATCGCGCGCGCAATCGACCACCGAGCGAATACGCTCTTCGTTGCCGATATTGCCGGGATTGATACGCAGGCAGTCTACGCCGTATTCCGCCACTTTCAGCGCGATACGGTAGTCAAAGTGGATATCGGCCACCAGCGGAACGTTAACCTGCTGTTTGATAAGCTTAAACGCTTCTGCTGCGTCCATGGTAGTCACGGAGACGCGAACAATATCCACGCCAACGCGTTCAAGGGATTTGATCTGTTTTACCGTGGCGTCCACATCGGTGGTTCGGGTGTTAGTCATCGACTGCACAGCAATCGGTGCGCCGTCACCAACAGGCACCTTGCCGACGTAAATGCGCGTTGATTTGCAACGGACGATGGGTGCAGGGTTATGCATTACTTCTTCTCCACATTTACAGCATCACCGGCACCGGAAATTACTCCGCTGCCAGCGTCAGACGAGCAATCTGGTTGCTTCTTACAAACCGGCTCAAATCCACCGGTTTACCTTGATACTGAATTTGCACTGCTGCCGGTGCGCCGATCTTCAAGCGATAAGGCGCCTGACCGCTCAGGTTTAACACACTGCCGCCGCGCTGCACGCCGCTGTAGAGTTTTTTGCCTGCCGCATCGATCACTTCCAGCCAGCAGTCGGCACTAAAGGTCATGGCAATGGTATTGCCGCTGTCACTGACAGGCGTTGCGCTCTGTGAAGCAACGGACTCTGTAGCATCTGTAGCAGTAGTAGCAGTAGAAGAGGGCGTGGTAACCGGTGCAACAGGCTGATGCCCATTACCTGCCTGCGCTGACGTCACTGGCGCACCCGTGGTCGTTGCTGCATTTGCAGCAGGCGTATTCACCGACGCTGAATTCGCGGCGGTGTTTGCACCTTCCGGCGCGGCCGGCGCAATCTGTGTCAAATCGATAGTCTGTGAACCCGTCGTGGCGAGCGGAACCGCCGTTTGACTCTCCGCCTCTTCCGGTGTGTTAGCCGCAGCGTGATCGACCATAGAGCTGATCTCTTGCTGCTGCACCTGATAATTCTGCCACCACCAAGCACCGGTTAACCCTAGCACGATAAGCACCACCAGCCAGGTAAAGGTCATCAACCAGCCATCGCGTTTCTTACGGCTTTTTCCCAAGGCAAAGCCTTGCATTGATGCCACGTTGGCGATTCTCGGCACCACGTGTTTATCCAACGCTGGCAGCAGTTCGCTTTCCGGCAAATGCACCAGCTTGGCATAAGAGCGGATATAACCGCGCAAAAAGGTAGGTGCTAAATCGGGAGAGGTGCTGCCCTCTTCGATCTCTCGCACGGTGGTCACTTTGAGGCATAAACGTTCAGCGACAGTTTGCTGTGTCAATCCCATATGCTCACGCACCTGACGCAGACGCTCGCCAGGAGTGGCAGGGGTGGTATTTTCTAGAGTGGCTTCAGTATTCATTAGCTAAGAACTGCTGGTACTGTTTAGAGTGTGGAAAACTTCGCGCCAGCCTGTCGCCATGATAGTTACGCTCATCATCACGGCCCGCCAACGCGGCGAAACGAATCTCTAACCACAGACTCTCAGCGCTGGCTGGAAGACTATGGTGATAAATATCCAAAAGGTGCCTGGCTTCGTTAAAGTGTTGGGCAGTCAGTCGATGCCCCACTTCACTGAGCACCCTGTCGCCTTTTGTCGGGTCATAGTGTAGCTCCCGAACTGGCAATGTGCGTGCCTCATCACATTTTCCCGCTTTGAAATGGCAGTATCCCGCGTTTTCCAAAGCCTGCGCAACTTCCCGATAATCAGGATGTTGCGCCGCAGCGCTGAACTGTTTCTGCGCCGCTACATACTGCCCTAAACTACAGAGAAACGCACCGTAATTATTCATTACGCTGGCATTTTCCGGTGCCTGACGCAACGCGATTTGATAACGCCGTTCTGCCGCACCATACTCGCCAATGCGCTGTTCGTACAACGCCATACCCAGTTGGGTACGGTAATCGTCTGGAGCGGCCTCAACGGCGCTCGACAAGTTGCGCCGCGCCGCGTCAAGATCGTCTCGTTTCAGGTATGCCATACCCAGTTGCAACCGCGTAGTGACCAACGCTTCGATCGCCGACGGGCGCTGCACCTTGGCACACCCACTCAACAGTGGCACTACGATGCCGAGCGCGAATAAAACACGACGCTGTACATACTCTTGACGTTGTACATAATCTTGCTGAATACGAGGTGTCATCCTGACCCTCCGCTAAAAAACGGATTCCCTGTCCGCTCGCAGTCGCATCCCGCATTGTCGTTAACGCGGCAAACACCCGCGTGTATTCAGCCAATACACGCTAGCTACGCGGACGCCATCATACGCCGATGAAAGGCATTTGGCACCCTGATTCGATGCCAAATGCCATTTCACCAAGCACATTAAGGCATTAGACCGCTTTGACCTGAATTGGTTCACCCGCGCGTTTGGTGCGCAGCGTCCGCTTGGTACGATCGACCACTTCGCCCGCCAATTGACCGCACGCCGCATCAATATCGTCACCGCGCGTCTTACGCACGATGGTGGTGAAACCATACTCCATCAGCACCTTGGAGAAACGGTCTACACGGCTGTTGGAACTGCGACCATAGGGCGCGCCCGGGAACGGGTTCCAGGGAATCAGGTTAATCTTGCAGGGGGTATCTTTTAAACACTCGGCAAGCTGATGCGCATGTTCGGTGCCATCATTGATGTGATCCAGAAGCACGTATTCCACCGTAACACGCCCCTGATTGGCATTGGATTTCTCCAGATAGCGACGCACAGCGGCTAAAAAGGTCGCAATGTCATACTTTTTGTTGATTGGCATGATTTCATTGCGGATATCATCCGTCGGCGCGTGCAGCGATATCGCCAAAGCGACATCGATCATATCACCCAATTTATCCAGCGCCGGTACCACACCAGAGGTAGAAAGCGTCACGCGGCGTTTGGATAAACTAAAACCGAAATCATCCAGCATGATTTCCATGGCGGGCACCACGTTGTTCAGGTTCAGCAACGGCTCACCCATGCCCATCATAACCACGTTGGTGATTGGGCGCTGACCGGTGACTTTCTGAGCACCGATAATTTTCGCGGCACGCCACACCTGGCCAATAATTTCCGATACGCGCAGGTTACGGTTGAACCCCTGCTGCGCGGTCGAACAAAACTTGCATTCAAGGGCACAGCCCACCTGCGAGGAGACGCAGAGCGTGGCACGATCTTCTTCCGGGATGTACACGGTTTCGACCCGTTGCCCACCGACCAGAATCGCCCATTTGATGGTGCCGTCCGAAGAACGCTGTTCAGCGACCACTTCCGGCGCACGGATCTCGGCGATCTGCTGTAACTTCTGACGCAGCACCTTGTTGATGTCCGTCATTTCGGCGAAATCATCGCTACAGTAGTGATACATCCACTTCATCACCTGATCGGCGCGGAATGGCTTTTCACCAATGGAGGCAAAAAAGGCGCGCATTTGCTGGCGATTCAAATCCAACAGATTGATCTTTTCACCATCGGTTTTCACGACAGGTGCAGCATCAGTAGCAGTGGAGGAACAGGTGGCGGCAGACAGGGTGGTGCTTTCCGCTAAAGACAGAGACTGGGACATGCTCATAATGGTAACTCTTGGCCTCGTTATTACACGTTGTGGCGCGACAGATGACGATAATATGAATAAGAAACGCCCCGGACAAACAGTGCGCGCTCATCCGGGGCGCTGCATTGTACAAAGTTTAAAACAGCGATGCTACCGCCGCCGCGTTTTTTTACGCTTGATGCGAGAAAAACCGCCGCACCAGGTTAACGCAGGCGCGGGCAGATCTCTTCAGCACTGAAGAAATAAGCAATCTCACGTGCAGCAGATTCCGGAGAATCGGAGCCGTGTACCGCATTTTCGGTAAAACTGTCTGCGTAGTCAGCGCGCAGTGTACCAGCCAACGCATTCGCCGGATTGGTCGCGCCCATGATGTCACGGTTGCGCTGAATGGCGTTTTCCCCTTCCAACACCTGCACCATGATAGGGCCAGAGGTCATGAAATCCACCAGGCCATCAAAAAACGGCTTGCCTTGGTGCTCAGCATAGAAACCTTCCGCCTGCGCACGGGTTAATTGCACCATTTTAGCGGCCACCAGCGTGAATCCGGCGCTTTCAAAACGCGCGTAAATGGCACCGATGGCATTCTTGGCTACGGCATTGGGTTTTACGATGGAAAAGGTACGTTCTACCGTCATATTGACCTCATTATGTCACACGCTAATAACGACCGGATTAAAAGAATTATCATACCAGTCAGTGAAAGTGGCGCCGATTATAGGGTGGCAACATTCCCTTGCCTATCGGCTTATATAACATTTTCTTAAAAAAATCGTATCTTTTTGTCTCGTCATTGCGCACATCGCCACACGGATGGGCAAATACCCGTGTCATGGCAATCACTGTCCGATCACAGTTCCCAGAGTAATTTGTTACCTTTTGAGTAATTTGTTTTTAAAACAATAAGATAACTAGAATTACCGCACGATTCACTGCTAGACTTTACCCGTACGCTACACCTTCTCAGGTGACACCTGACAGACGTTACCCTTAACAATAGCCACGAAGAGGGCAAAAAATGAAAAGAGCCGTCAATGCGTTGCAGAATTTCGGCAAATCGCTGTACGGTCCGGTGCTGATCCTGCCAATCGTCGGGTTGTTTATCGCGTTTGGTAATGTGTTCGGTAACGGCAATCTGGCCGAATATCTGCCTTTGCTGCACCACCCCATTATTCAGAATTTTGGTCAACTGATCGCCAAATCCGCCGTTGCCATCCTGGCCAACCTGGCGCTGGTGTTTGCCGTCGGCATCCCCATAGGCCTTGCCACGCGTGACAAAGGCTATGCCGCCCTGATCGGGTTGGTGACCTTTATCATTTTCATCAACGCGATGAACATTACGCTGCAACTTCAGGGCAAACTGGTGCCTGCCGCAGAGATGCGTCCTGCCGGGCAAGGCATGGTTCTGGGCGTGCAAGTGCTGGAAATGGGCGTGTTCGCCGGTATCCTCATCGGTGCCTTTGCCGGTTATCTGTTTAACCGTTATTCCAGCAAACAGTTTAACGGCATGATGGCTATCTACTCAGGCCACTGCTTTGTCACCATTCTGGCAATCCCCAGCGCGATATTGCTCGGCTTTGTCATGAGCGCCGTCTGGCCCTATGCCCAGCACGGTATCAGCGCACTGGCCTTTGCGATTAAAGGCGCAGGACCGTTTGGGGTAGCTATTTACGGCTTCCTTGAACGAATTCCGATCCCGACCGTGCTGCATCATCTGGTCTATACCCCGTCCCTGTATACCGAACTCGGTGGAACCGCCGATGTGTGCGGCAAGCTGTATCAGGGTACGCGTAATATTTATTTCGCCGAAATGGCCTGCCCCAGCGTCACACAACTGAGCCCGACCGTCGCCTGGGATGCACGCGGTATCAGTAAAATGTTTGGCCTGACTGCGGCGGCACTGGCAATGTACGTCACCGCTAAGCCAGAAAAACGCATTGCCGCAAAGGCTATCCTGATTCCTGCTGCCTTTACCTCTTTCCTGCTCGGCGTCACCGAGCCGCTGGAGTTCTCCTTCCTGTTCGTCGCGCCGTTACTGTTTGTGGTGCACGCGGTGTTGACCGGGTTGGGGATGATGCTGTTCTCGCTGCTTGGCGTGCACGCCATTGGTGCTAACGGCGTGATCGATTTTCTGCTGTATAACCTGCCACTGGGCATCGCCAAATCCAACTGGCCGATGTACATCGCGGTCGGTCTTACCATGTCGGTGATCTACTTCTTTGTGTTCCGCACCCTGATCTTGTACTTCGACATGCCGACACCCGGACGTGAAGCGGATGAAGAAGAGACGCGGCTCTACTCCAAAACCGACTATCAGAGTAAAGCGCAGGAAAAAGGCAGCAACGCCCCCGACGGTGCCACCGTCATCGCCGGACTGGGCGGCAAACCCAATATTGAGGTGGTCGACAACTGCTACACCCGATTGCGGGTGACAGTGAAAGACACTGCGCTGGTCGATGACCAGCAGTTGAAAACCACCGGTGCCAAAGCCGTTATCCGCCAGGGCAACAATGTCCAGGTGGTGTATGGCCTGCACGTAAAAACCGTTCGTGAAGCCTTAGAAAATGCGCTTTAAAAGGAGACAGACGATGACCAAACCCCCTTTCATCCTGACCATTGACGGTGGCGGCAGTACCTATACCCCGGGCATCGTGAAAAGCCTGATGGTGCGCCTGGCGGATTTCCCGCTGGCTGAAATCCGCTTGTACGACATCGACAGTCAACGTCAGGACACCATCGCGCCGGTGGTCGAAAAGGTGATTCGCGATCACAGCAACAGCATTCGTTACTGTGTCACCACCGATCCAGAAGTGGCGTTCTCCGGTGCGCATTTTGTGTTTGCACAAATGCGTGTTGGACAATACAAAATGCGCGAGCAGGATGAGAAGATCCCGCTACGTCACGGTGTAGTTGGGCAGGAAACCTGCGGCCCCGGTGGATTGGCCTACGGCTTGCGCACCATTCTGCCGATGGTTGAACTGATCGATCTAGTTGAGCGCTTTGCACATAAAAATGCCTGGATTGTTAACTACTCCAATCCGGCGGCGATTGTCGCGGAAGGGATCCGCCGCCTGCGCCCTGATGCCCGGGTACTAAATATCTGCGATATGCCAGTGGCAGCGATGCGCAATATCGCCGCCGTGCTGGGCGTAAAACGCGAAGAAATTACCGTTGATTACTTCGGCCTGAATCACTTTGGCTGGTTTACCCGCGTGCTGGTCGAAGGTGAAGATCGTTTGCCGGAATTACGCGAGCACATCGCCCGTTATGGCCTGCTAACCGCCAATGCCGCAGACACCGATCCGCAGCATGCCGATCCGTCCTGGGTGAAAACCTGGCGCAATATCAAACCGGTGATGGATCATTTCCCGGAATTCGTGCCTAACCCTTATTTGCAGTACTACCTCATGCCTAACGAGATCGTCGCGCATCAGGACCCTAACTACACCCGCGCCAACGAAGTGATGGACGGGCGCGAGAAGAAACTGTTTGCTGCCGCCGCGACCTACAAACAAACCGGGATTTTGCCGGACGCGTTCCACGTTGGCGTGCACGGCGCGTTTATTGTCGATGTTGCCTGCTCACTGGCGTTCGACCTGCGCCAGCGCCATCTGGTGATCGTTGAGAACAAAGGGGCTATTGCCAATCTTCCTTATGATGCGATGGTGGAGGTACCCGCGTATATCACGGCAAACGGGCCGGAGCCGGTTCGCATGGGCAATGTGCCGACATTCCATCGCGCGCTGCTGGAACAGCAGTTGGCGTCCGAGCAGTTATTGGTGGAAGCGACCCTGGAAGGCAGTTACGAGAAAGCTTTGCAGGCGTTTATGCTCAATCGTACCGTGCCCACCATGCAGCATGCCAAAGCGATCCTCGATGAGATGATCGCGGCAAACCAGGAATATTGGCCGCAGTTGAAACAGGCCTACCGTGACGGCGTGGCGGTGAAAGCAGGCAAATTCGAATAGCTGCTTGTCGGAAAAGGAAAAATGGCTGACAATATTTACCACTGTTTCACTCAGGGCAACATGCACTGCCCATGCGTGGGGTTTATATGTCAGCTTCTTCTTCCCGTTTGTTTGTTTCTGCCGACTGGCTCGCGGAGCATCTGGCTTCCGATGACATCACACTGATCGATGCGCGCATGTTACCCCCGGGTGAAACCAGCCGGGATATCCATGCTGAATACCGCGCGGTGCATCTGCCCGGCGCGGTTTTTTTTGATATTGAAACCCTGTCCGATCCCAACACCGCATTGCCCCACATGATGCCCAGCGCAGAAGCGTTCGCCAAAGCGATGGGTGAATTGGGCATCAGCGATCAGCAACCGCTGGTGATTTACGATGAAGGTAACCTGTTTTCCGCTCCGCGTGCCTGGTGGATGCTAACCCACTTCGGCGCTCGTCAGGTGGCGATTCTTTCCGGCGGGCTGGCAGAGTGGAAAGCGCAGGGTTATCCGATTGAGCAGGGAGACGTGCATCCCACGCCAGCGCATTTTAATGCCGTATTAACCGCAGGCGCGATCCGCTCGCGGGAACAGGTATTGGCGATCAGCCGTAACGGCTCAGCGCAAATTGTCGATGCGCGCCCTGCCCCGCGTTTTCGCGGTGAAGTGGATGAACCGCGCCCCGGCCTGCATCGCGGCCATATTCCCGGCAGCCTGAACGTACCGTGGGGCAACCTGGTGACACAGAGCACCCTGAAACCCAGCCCTGAGCTGGCGACGATTCTGCACAAAGCGGGCCTGGATTTCAGCCGCCCCATTGTTGCCAGTTGCGGCTCTGGCGTCACCGCAGTGGTGGTGATCCTGGCGCTTGCGCAGTTGGGCGTGTCCGATGTCACGCTGTATGACGGTGCCTGGAGCGAATGGGGTGCCCGTGATGATACCCCTATCGCATTAGGCTGATTGCCGCGCAGGAGCAGCACCATGGATAGCCGGTTGACATCACTGGTTCACCACGGCAGAGATTTGACGCGCGCGGAACACCGCGTGCTGGTGTTTATCGCCGAGCACGCGTCGCTGGTCGGCAAGATCACTGTGCGTGAACTGGCGCAGCAAACCTATGTCTCGACGGCAACCATCATGCGCCTGTGCCAAAAAATGGGGTTTAGCGGCTACAGCGAATTTATCTATCACTGCAAGCAGTTGCTCGCCGATGCGCCACGTTCGTTTCCGGAAAACCCCACATCGGTTGCCAGCGATGGCATCCCAGAAGCCTATCGCCATTTTGTCGCCAATTACGAAAAAACCTTCACCTACGTAACGCCCGCGCTGATGGACGCCTTCTGCCATATCTTGCGTCACGAGAGCCATTTTTTTCTTTACGGTGCCGGGTTCTCCCACCTGTTTACCGAGTACTTCGCCAAAAAGCTGCAAATACTGGGCAAGGATGCGTTTGTCTCCGGTCTGGGGGACAGCAAAGGGATTTTTCTTAGCAATGCCCCCAAATACCGCATCTTTATCGCTATCTCGCGCAGCGGAGAAACCGAGCAGGTGGTTGAAAAAGCGCAGATCGCCAGAAACATCGGCATGACCGTGGTCGCCTTCACCCGTGCATCGTTTAATCCGTTAGCCAACGTGGCTGATTTACACTTTCGCTTGCAGGATGACGCTATTCATTTTGCGGCCGAAGCGGGAGAGGTTAGCTCGTTCGAGTCTAATTTGGTGTTACTGATTGATCTACTGCTGCTGCGGGCGACCACGGGCAACCCGGTCTAGATGGCATCCCCTGAACAGGGGACGCACAAGGTAAATTACGCTTTGCCCGTTTGTTTGAACTCACGCAGGAAGCTACCCCACTTACGCTCATAAAACGGCGTGGCGTGGTGCAGAAAATAGTGGCTTACGCCGCCCTTTTCATCCTTATCGACGATACAAATATCCACCGGCTGATCGCCGACTACAGTATCGCTGGCAACCGTGCCCACCGCCTGGATAACCGCCTCCACGTCATCCAAATCGACCAGTTCCAGACCGATCAGCAGATTGGATTCGGCTTCACCTTCCTGGATCTGCACTACCCACGCACGGCGCACCGGGCGATGCTTGGCAAGCAGTTGCGTCAGCGAATCGATCATTTGGTCCGGCGACGGATCCGGCAGGCTGAGATGCACTTCTACCGGCTCGTCAACCACACGGCTTTGCACAAAGCCATTGCCTTCACCCGCCAGCATGTGTTCCACCTCCTGCGGCAGGAATTCTTTGCCGTAGGGGAGCTTAGGGTTAAGGAACAACGTCTGCCCCTGCGTTAACTCAAACAGCGAGCGGGCTGGCAGCGCCAGAAAAGCGGCTTCCGTTGAGATAGCCATCTGCAAGGCTTCCAGCGACGAGAAAAACGGGATAGCGGTACTGCCATCGGGTTTTTCCCAGTGCTGAATCTCAACCTGACTGCCCACAGGCAGGGTACTGGCACCCTGTTCGCTCGCATCATCGCTGCCGCCAATGATATAGACGGTAGCATCCATCAGCTCGGTGAAAAACTCAGGCCGATGGGCGGGCTCAGTCGCCGCCTTCATCAGCACCTCTTCCAGCTTGTTTTGCGGGGTAAATGTCATACTGTTGTTATCACTCACGCCTTATTCACTCAATGCTAGTCTTCGCTCAGCAGCAGATTGGTCAGCGTGCGCACGCCCAAGCCGGTCGCTCCGGTCGCCCACTGCTCCACCGCCCCTTTGCGGTAAGTGGCAGAACAGTCGATATGCAGCCATCCTTTCTGATAGGACGAGACAAAATGCGACAAGAACGCCGCCGCCGTGCTGGCTCCCGCGCTGTGCGCCGCGCCTGCAACGTTATTCAGTTCGGCAAAACTGGACGGCAGTTGCGAACGGTGAAATTCCTCCAGCGGCAAGCGCCAGAACGGTTCGTGTTCCTGTTTTGCGCTGGTGAGCAGGCGTTCAGCAAAAGCATCATCAAAGCTGAACAGCGCGTGATAGTCGTTACCCAGCGCCGTTTTGGCTGCACCGGTGAGCGTGGCACAATCGATAATCCACTGTGGCGCTTGCGCACTGGCATCGATCAGGCCATCCGCCAGCACCAGACGCCCTTCTGCGTCGGTGTTCATCACTTCGACGGTTTTACCGTTGCGATAGCGCAAAATGTCACCGAGACGGAATGCGTTACCGCTCACCATATTGTCGGCGCAGCACAGGTAGAGTTTTACGCGACGGGTTAATCCTTGAGCAATTGCCAGTGCCAACGCACCGGTAACCAGCGCCGCACCGCCCATATCGGATTTCATCGAATCCATAAAGCCGCTCGGTTTCAGGCTGTAGCCGCCGCTGTCAAAGGTGATGCCCTTGCCCACCAGACAAGCAAACACCGGCGCATCCGGGTTGCCCGTCGGGTTAAAATCCAGCGCCAGCAACACCGGCTGACGTTCAGAACCGCGTCCTACCGTGTGCAGCCCGATATAGTTTTGATCGCGCAGATCTTCACCCTTGGTGATGCGGTAGCTAACAGCGTTGCCGCCCACATCGTGCAGCAAATCCACCGCACGCGTTGCCAGTTGTTCTGGCCCTAAATCTTCGGCGGGCAGGTTAATGGTGTCGCGGACCCAATCGACAACTTTCAGGCGCAGATCCAGCGCCTTGCGCTGTGCCTCTTCCAACGGTGCCCATTCGACGGTACGTTTACCTTTCGGTGCGCGGTAGCCTTGCCAGAACGCCCAGCTGGTTTCCAGATCCCAGCCTTCGCCCACCAGTTTGACGTGCTTGATACCTTGTCCGTCGATTTTGCGCGCTGCGCGTTGAATGATGCCCAGCGCCGCCGTTTCGGGCAGATGAATGGTAAATCCCTGTTCGTTCGCGCTCAACGACGCTTTTTCTCCCCAACGTGCATCGGCAGGCTGGGTGGAGAGTGAAATCTGCATAGCTTCGCTTGTCATATCAGCTCCGTGGATAATGTACTTAACAGCAACCTATACCCGTTATACCCGTCATACTTCAAGTTGCAGATGCGTTGGCTACGTTCGTTATTCGGTCCATCCCTGGACCTCACCTCTAACGAGGCCGCCACAAGCGGCGTTCAAAACGTAAACGTTTTGTCCTGCAACTCGAATTATTTAGGACAAATTTTAAGGTATCGTGCTGAAAAAAAGGGCCGCCCGTCAGGCAGCCCAGAATGGTCATTCCGCTTCGTCTAACCACACCAGCAGTATCGCTTCCAGGATTTTTTCGTTGGAAGCGTCCGGCACGTCATCAAACTCATCCAGCTCGCAAATCCAGCGATGCAGATCAGTAAAACGCACCGTTTTTGGATCCGTATCGGGAAACGCGTCATACAGCGCTTCACCAATGGCACGGCTGTCTGTCCATGTCAATCCCATATTCAGCTCCTGTTAATGCTCGCGGGCATGGTTAATGGTGTAACGCGGGATCTCAACCACCAGATCGTCGCCCGCGACACGCGCCTGACAGCCCAGACGACTTTCGGGCTCCAGCCCCCAAGCTTTGTCCAGCATGTCATCTTCATCTTCTGTGCTTTCCGCGAGAGAATCAAACCCTTCGCGCACAATGCAATGGCAGGTGGTGCACGCACAGGATTTCTCGCAGGCGTGTTCGACTTCAATACCATTGCGCAGGGCGACATCAAGAATCGTCTCACCCACTTTGGCTTCCAATACCGCGCCTTCAGGACACAGATCCTGATGCGGTAAAAAAACTATCTTAGGCATGCTCACACCTCGTCCACAGAGTGTCCTGCCAGCGCCCGACGAATGGAAGCATCCATACGACGCGCAGCGAACCCCTGGGTTTGTTGATCTACTGTTTTTATTGCGGCTTCAATCAGCGCAACGTCATCACCGGCACTCACCTGTTGCAGTGCCGACACCGCCTGAACGATAGCCGCCTGTTCTTCGGTGCTCAGCAAATCCGCATCGGCGGCCAGCGCGCTTTGCACGCTTTCCAGCACCCGTGCAGCTTCGACTTTCTGCTCCGCCAGCATGCGCGCAGCGACGTCACTCTGCGCATTTTGCATCGAATCGGTGATCATCGCGGCAATTTCATCATCGCTCAGCCCATATGACGGTTTGACCTGAATTGCGGCTTCCACTCCCGTGGATTTCTCCATTGCCGTGACGCTCAGCAGGCCATCCGCATCCACTTGGAAGGTAACACGAATATGCGCGCCACCGGCGGGCAACGGCGGAATGCCGCGCAGCGAGAATCGTGCCAACGAGCGGCAATCCGGCACCAGTTCGCGTTCACCTTGCAGCACATGGATCATCATGGCGGTCTGACCGTCTTTAAACGTGGTGAACTCCTGCGCACGCGCCACCGGAATGGTGGTGTTACGCGGAATCACCTTCTCGACCAAGCCACCCATGGTTTCCAGACCGAGCGACAGCGGGATCACATCCAGCAGTAGCATCTCACTGTCTTGCTTGTTACCCACCAAAATATCCGCCTGAATGGCCGCGCCCAGCGCCACCACTTTATCCGGATCGATGGCCGTCAACGGCGTGCGGCCAAAGAAATCGCCGACGCGGGTGCGCACCAATGGCACGCGGGTCGAGCCACCCACCATCACCACTTCCTGCACCTCATCGGCCTGAACGCCCGCGTCTTTCAGGGCCCGACGGCAGGAAAGCAGCGTGCGTTTCACCAGAGGCTCGATAAGCGCATCAAACTGTTCGCGGCTCAGTTCTCCCTGCCAGGTGCCAAACTGTACCGTCACTGACGGCGCGGCGCTGAGCGCAACCTTGGCATGCAAGGCCGTTTCAATCAATTCACGCTGCACGCGCGCATCGGAACGATCGTCGACGCCGGCCTGCTCGCGCAGCCACTCCACCAACAGGTGATCGAAATCGTCGCCGCCGAGCGCAGAATCACCGCCGGTCGCCAGCACTTCAAACACCCCACGACTTAAACGCAGGATGGAGATATCAAAGGTGCCACCGCCCAGATCGTAGACCGCAATCACCCCTTCCTTACCCGAATCCAGCCCGTAAGCGATGGCTGCCGCCGTCGGCTCATTGAGCAATCGCAGCACATGCAGCCCGGCCAGACGCGCCGCATCTTTGGTGCCTTGACGCTGAGCGTCGTCGAAATAGGCAGGAACGGTGATCACTACACCATCCGGCACGCCGCCCAGCGCGGCTTCAGCGCGCACCGCGAGCGCAGAGAGGATATCGGCAGAAACCTGAATCGGGTTTTTGTTGCCCGCCGCCGTTTGCAACACAGGCAAGCCGTTGTCACTGGCCTGAAAATGGTACGGCAAATGGGGATAACGTTGCTGAATATCGGCCAGCGAACGGCCCATCATTCGCTTGACGGAACTGACGGTGTTGGCGGGATCGTTTACCGCCTGCGCCAGTGCCGCCCAGCCGACATCGATACTTTCGGCATCATAGCGCACCACCGATGGCAGCAGTTCGCGCCCTTCGGCATCCGCCAGCGGCTGTGCTTCGCCGCTGCGCACCGTTGCCACCAGCGAATTGGTGGTGCCGAGATCAATACCCACGGCAAGACGGCGCTGATGTGGTGCTGCGCTGAGGCCAGGTTCACTAATTTGTAATAGGGCCATATTGAGCTTCCATCAATTGGCTGTCGGTGCCACAGTTGCGCCGACGAAATAAAAAAAACGTTATTCGATTATGTGCATCATTATTGCGCAGATTAGCGGTCCAGCAGTTGTTCTTCGAGTTGTTCCACCTGCTGTTGCAGCTTATCCAAAAAGCGGAGTTTACGCACCGTATCGGCCGCCGCCGACCACGATGCCTGCGCCAGTTCGGACTGCATCTGCGCCGTGCGCTGCCGTGTCATGGCGGTTAACTGGTTGGCAAAATCGGCCAGTGCGGCTTCAGCCTCTTCCTGATGTGAAATCGCATCCAACTGCTCGCGCAGCTCCAGTTGCTCCATCAGAAAGGCAGTATCGCGCATCGTATGTTGCTCGTTACTCAGATCAAAACCGTGCAACGATAACATATATTCTGCGCGTTTCAGCGGATGTTTCAGCGACTGGTAAGCATCATTAACCGTTGCCGCCTGCTGTACAGCCAGCAGACGCTCCCGTTCGGGCTGCGTGGCAAAGCGATCGGGATGGAACTGGCGTTGCAGTTCCTGATAACGAGAAAGGAGCAGGCTGCCATCCACATCGTAGTGAACCAGCAGCCCGAATAACGTAAAGTAATCCATAGTGCGCTCGGACATTCTGGCGCTAACGGGTAGCCGCCCTGCGCCAATGCGTCACGAGCATGCTCCCGTTAACACGGGCAAAACGAATCAGACCGTAAAGCTTTCGCCGCAGCCGCATTCGCCGTTAACGTTGGGATTATTGAACTTGAATCCTTCGTTCAGACCTTCTTTGACGAAATCCAACTGCGTGCCATCAAGATAAACCAGGCTTTTGCCATCGATGATGACCTTTACCCCTTTATCCTCAAACACCACATCGTCGTCGTTAAGGTCGTCAACAAACTCAAGCACATAGGCCATGCCAGAACAACCTGACGTCCGCACACCCAAGCGCAGACCGACGCCTTTGCCTCGATTTGCCATAAAAGCGCTGACACGTTGTGCTGCGCTATCGCTAAGAGAAATAGACATACAACAACCTCAATATCGTTAGCACGCCTTCTGCCCAACGAATTCACGCCGGGCAGCACGGTTCACCGACAGATTATTTCGCTGTGCGTTTGCTTTTGTAATCCGCGATCGCTGCTTTGATCGCATCTTCCGCCAGAATAGAACAGTGAATTTTCACCGGAGGCAGTTCCAGTTCCTCGGCGATCTGAGTGTTCTTGATCGCTTCGGCTTCGTCCAGAGACTTGCCTTTCACCCATTCAGTGATCAGCGAACTGGAAGCAATGGCGGAGCCACAACCGTAGGTTTTGAAACGTGCGTCTTCGATAATGCCGTTGTCGCTGACTTTGATCTGTAATTTCATTACGTCGCCACACGCCGGTGCACCCACCATGCCGCTGCCAATCGAAGGATCGGCGTTGTCAAAGGAGCCGACGTTGCGCGGATTTTCGTAATGATCGATAACTTTTTCGCTGTATGCCATGATTAACGTTCTCCGTGCTGCGAATTAATGATGAGCCCATTCGATGGTGGTCAGATCCACGCCCTGCTTGAACATCTCCCACAGCGGGGAAAGGTCACGCAGACGTCCGATGGATTTTTGGACCAAATCGATGGTGTAGTCGATCTCTTCCTCGGTAGTAAAACGGCCGAGAGAAAAGCGGATCGAGCTGTGCGCCAATTCATCATTCATGCCCAGCGCACGCAGCACATAGGATGGCTCCAGGCTCGCAGAGGTACAGGCAGAACCGGAGGAGACAGCCAGGTCTTTCAGCGCCATGATCAGGGATTCACCCTCAACATAGTTAAAGCTGACGTTCAGGATATTCGGCGCGCCCTGCTCCAGGTCACCGTTAAGGTACACTTCTTCAATATCCTTGATACCGTTCCACAAGCGATGACGCAGTGCGCTCAGGCGAGCGACTTCTGCCACCATCTCTTCTTTGGCGATACGGTACGCTTCGCCCATGCCGACGATCTGGTGCACTGGCAAGGTGCCGGAACGCATACCGCGCTCGTGACCGCCGCCGTGCATTTGCGCTTCAATACGGATACGGGGTTTACGACGCACATACAGCGCGCCAATGCCTTTCGGGCCATAGATTTTATGACCAGAGAAAGACATTAAATCGACTTTGATCTTGCTGAGATCGATAGGCAGTTTGCCCACGCTCTGCGTGGCATCAACGTGGAACACGATACCACGGCTGCGGCACATCTCGCCGATAGCGGCAATGTCCTGTACCACACCGATTTCGTTGTTCACGTGCATGATGGAAACCACAATGGTGTCTTCACGCATTGCCGCTTCGAGTTCGTGCAGGTCAATAATGCCGTTACGCTGCGGCGCGAGGTAAGTAACCTCAAAGCCTTCACGCTCTAACTGACGGCAGGTATCCAGCACGGCCTTATGTTCGGTCTTGCTGGTAATGATGTGCTTGCCTTTCTTCTGATAGAAGTTGGCGGCACCTTTGATAGCCAGGTTGTCGGCTTCGGTCGCGCCGGACGTGAACACAATTTCACGCGGATCCGCACCCACCAGATCGGCGATTTGGTTACGCGCGATATCCACTGCCTCTTCCGCCTGCCAACCAAAGCGGTGAGAACGGGAAGCCGGGTTGCCAAACGTACCGTCCAGGGTCAAAAACTGCATCATTTTTTCAGCCACGCGCGGGTCAACCGGCGTCGTGGCTGAATAGTCTAGATAAATGGGTAACTTCATTGCTCATAAACTCCGTACATCACTTCAAAACGTACAATGCGTTTTGTTTTTATTATTCCTGCGAGGATGAACTGTCAGGCGCGCAGATTAACATTAATGGTTTCTTGAATACGTCCGTTGGCGGTACGACGAATGTCAGCATCCTGACGATCCGCCACGTCCAGCACTTCCTGATTATTCACCAGTTCGTCCAGCGTGATATTGTTCAAGAAATCGGTGATACGGTCGCTGAGATCGCGCCACAGCGTGTGCGTCAGGCAGCGATCGCCACCCTGGCAGCCTTCACGCCCCTGGCAACGGGTCGCATCGACGGATTCGTCTACGGCAGAGATCACGGCACCAACGGCGATTTCATTGGCGTTTTTGCCCAGCAGGTAACCACCGCCCGGCCCACGGACGCTGGAAACCATCCCGTTTTTGCGCAAGCGAGAGAACAGTTGTTCCAGATACGACAGCGATATTCCCTGCCGCTCGGAAATATCCGCCAAAGGAACCGGCCCTTCTTTGGAGTGCAGCGCCACATCAAGCATGGCGGTAACGGCATAACGGCCTTTTGATGTCAGTCTCATAATAGTGGTACCTGTAGATAAAACAGCTTATTATCGAACACGGTTATTATAAACATGCACTGTGAATGCATGTACTTGCATAGCACCCTTTGAGTCTGACATTCCCGAGTGTTTTAGTCAACTATTTAACCGAGTAATTCACTCAAGTATTTCTTCGCTACTTTTCTACTCCTGACCGTCATGCCGGTTTTTTTGTACCGAGCTTAAAATGCCGCGCAGAATGGCCAACTCCTGCTCTTCCGGGCGGGCGCGGGTAAATAAACGACGCAGCTTGTACATCACCTGCCCCTGATGGGCCTTACGAATAAAACCGGTGTAGTGCAGCGTTTCTTCCAAATGGGTATAGAAGCGTTCCAGATCGTCAACCAGCGGGTAAGGTTCTTCCGCAATCTGCGGTGCTCCCTGCGCCTGCAAATCCAGATGCGCAACGCGCACTTCATAAGCGATCAGCTGTACTGCCATCGCCAGATTCAACGAACTGTACTCGGGATTGGCGGGAATGCAGACGTGATAGTGGCATTTTTGCAGTTCATCGTTGGTCAACCCCACGCGTTCGCGGCCAAACACCAGCGCCACCGGTGCGTGCTGCGCTTCGTGCGCACTGCGCACGCCACACTCGCGCGGTTCGAGCATCGGCCAAGGCAGCGAACGGGAACGTGCGCTGGTGCCAACCACCAGGTTGCAGCCAACCAGCGCTTCATCCAGGGTATTGACCAGCGTAGCGTTACCAATAATATCGCTGGCACCGGCGGCCAGTGCGATCGCCTGTGAATCAGGTTTAATCAGTGGGTTCACCAGATAGAGGTTCTTTAACCCCATGGTTTTCATCGCTCTGGCGGTGGACCCCATGTTGCCCGTGTGCGAGGTTTCCACCAGAACGATACGAATATTCTCTAACATGTTGACTCGGCAGTAAGAAAGAAGAAAAAGAGTGAAAAACAAGATTAGTGTATCACAGACTTCGCTATTTTCTCTTTCCCCTGCTATACTGCGCCTCGCTTCCTGTTCTTTAACATCCTAGTGGACGATACCATGCATCCGATGCTTAACATCGCTGTGCGCGCTGCGCGCAAGGGCGGTAATTTAATTGCCAAGAATTATGAAACCCCTGACGCCGTTGAAGCGAGCCAAAAAGGCACCAACGACTTCGTTACCAACGTTGACCGCGACGCCGAACGCCTGATTATTGAGGTGATTCGCAAATCCTACCCCCAGCACACCATTATTGGTGAAGAGTGCGGCGAAGTAGTCGGTGAAGACGACACAGTGCAATGGATTATCGATCCGCTGGATGGCACCACCAACTTCGTTAAACGTCTCCCCCATTTTGCTGTTTCCATTGCCGTGCGCATTAAAGGCCGCACTGAAGTCGCTGTGGTTTACGATCCGATGCGCAATGAGCTGTTTACCGCCACGCGTGGTCAGGGCGCACAGCTGAACGGCTATCGTCTGCGCAGCGGCAATGCGCGCGATCTGGAAGGCACCATTCTGGCGACCGGCTTCCCTTTCAAGCAGAAACAGCACGCGACCCCTTACATCAATATGGTGTCAGCCCTGTTTACCACCTGCGCTGACTTCCGTCGCACCGGTTCTGCCGCGCTGGATCTGGCCTATGTGGCTGCGGGCCGCGTAGACGGTTTCTTCGAGATTGGCCTGAAGCCCTGGGATTTCGCCGGTGGCGAGCTGCTGGTGCGTGAAGCAGGCGGTATCGTGACTGACTTCGTTGGCGGCCACAACTATCTCGCTTCTGGCAATCTGGTGGCGGGCAACCCGCGCGTGGTGAAGTCCATTCTGGCAGCCATTCGTGAACAACTTAGCGAAGCCCTGAAACGCTAAGGCAGTCCTTTGTCCCGTTCGCCGTCGGTGGGCGGGGCAACATCTGATATTTTCCTTACATTGCGTTCCTGTTAAGTTTTGGCGTATGGTAATACGATAATGATTATCAAATGCATTACATCTGTCTGATTTGTATTAGGAGAGGCCTAATTCATCAGGACAGGTGGTAACGGGACGACACCATGTTTAAGAAATCCATCAACTCGCTGTTTTTCACCGCACTCCTTGCCACACCGCTTTTCAGCCACGCCACACAATATCCTTTAACTGTCACCGATATGGCGGGCAATACTGTCACGCTGCAACAAGAGCCGAAGCATCTGGTGCTGCAAGACGGGCGCGATATTATGGCGCTGGCGCTGCTGGATCGCGACGATCCGTTCCAGCGTTTAGTGGCGTGGAACAACCTGCCGAAAAAACAGGATACCGCTACCTGGAACCTGTTGAAGGGCAAATGGCAGGACGCAGAAAACATCCTTGATATGGGCTTTGGTGACAAAGGTGATATCGAGCTGGAAAGCGTGCTGGTGAAAAAACCGGATTTGATGGTGGCGCAACTGCGTGCCAAGGCGTCACTGGAAGGCAATGGCGTCGTTAACAAGCTGAACGAACTGCACATTCCATTGCTGTTTGTCGATTATGAAATCGATCCGGCCAAGAACACCGCAGACAGCATCGACCTGCTCGGCAAGGTGCTTAACCGTGAAGAGAACGCCAAAGCCTATACCGACTTCTACCGTCAGCACGCCGCAGACATTCAGCAAAAAACCGCAGCGATTACGCCGAAACCGCGCGTGTTTATCGAACCTATCGCGGGTAACAGCGATGCCTGCTGCTTTAGCCATAAAGATAACGGCTGGGGCGGTTTACTGAGAGCGGTTGGGGTGACCAATATCGCTGCCGATCTGCTGCCGGGTGCCACTGGTTTTATCTCACTGGAAAAAGTGATTGCGGAAAAACCGGATGCTTACATCATGTGTACTAGCTCAGACCTGATCTGACAGTTACCGGTTATTTATACAGGTGTCTGTCAGATTAAATCTGGTTCAGATTTTTTTCTGCCCAGACCCGTTTACCATCAAGTAATGTTGCCATT
>NZ_JBPETA010000010.1:0-32582 GCF_051710365.1 Symbiopectobacterium sp.
CATGGCGATGGTCAAAGCGCTTAACCGGATCACGCTATTAGGAATGCCGAACAGTATTCGCATCACGTAACAATCGACCCGATGGGGCACAGTCGTTACAAGTTCTGATTTATTCAACAAAGCCGTGTATACCCCGCTTCGGTTAACAACCGTTTTGCTTCAGCATTGCGTTTTTCCTGCGGCCAGGTAAACCACTCCGGCTCGCTGGCCTTTAAACCATCAATATACGGTGGTACAAATCCATAGGCAGGCATACCACCTTGATTTTTGACCTTGTTGGTTAAAATTGTCTGATCGAGCCCTAAACGCAGCGCCTGACGCACTCGAACATCGGTAAAAGGCGCACGCTGGTTATTAATTTCATAATAATAAGAGCACAAATACGGTGTCACCTTCACCTCATTGGGTATTTCCTGCTTCATTTTTTGAAACAGTTCAATCGGTAAATTGGTGTAGGTGATGTCAATTTCACCGCTGCGATAGCGATTTACGTCCGTCACTTCTGAGGAAATGGGTAAATACGTCACTTGCTCGATAGTCGTGTGGGCATTATCCCAATAATGTGGATTGCGTACTAAAATCAGGCGTTCATTGACAACCCAATTTTTCAAGGTATAGGCACCGTTCCCCACCCAATGTTGCGGTTGGGTCCATTTCTCACCGACTTTTTCAACGGCGGAGCGATTAACGGGCGACATGGCAGGATAAACAGGAAGTTTATCAAAATAAGGCACCGCTTCACTCAGCGTCACCTCCAGCGTATGGTCATCCACGGCTTTGACGCCCAGCGTGTCCGGCGTTTTCTTGCCGGCAATAATGTCGTCAATGTTAACGATATGTCCGTATTGCAGGTAACTGGCGTAAGGCGAGGCCGTTGCCGGATCGGCTAATCGCTGCCAACTGTAAACAAAATCCTGCGCGGTAACGGGATCGCCATTCGACCAGCGCGCGTCTTTGCGCAAATGAAACGTCCAAACGCGGAAATCTTTATTTTCCCAACTCTCGGCTACACCGGGCACCATTTTTCCATTCGGATCGGTAATCACCAGCCCTTCCAGAAGATCGCGTGAGACGTTGGACTCTGGCACACCTTCTATTTTATGCGGATCGAGGGAGGCCACTTCCGCACCGTTGTTTCGCACAAGCACCTGAATCTTTGGCTAACGGAGTGTCGGGCGGCGGTGCCGCATACGCGACAAGCGCCCCGCTCCCCCAACAGCTAAGCAACAATGCCACTGTTGCGGCAAGCCGTGCTGTCCCCGTATGCCATTGACGTCGTATTTGCGCCGAATCTCCTGTTTGTGAAACAGCGTAACCTGATAATCCGTTGTCCATATATCCGGTCCTCTCTATGTTATCACATTGATATAAAATGGGTTCCTTCAAAGCTAATGGCCATGAGGGAAATGCAAGACGTATCCTGGAAGCGCTTCAAACGTTATTCTGGTCGACGGCTACCCGTTCTGAGATGACGCTGATAAACGACGGGTTATTCTCACGCAAATAACAGGTGAATAATTTTATGGTAATCGAAATATTCAGAGAATAATCCAAAAATTTTCTCACATATGGCAGGTTATAAATATCAACAAACACAACAATTGTGCTACAAATAACCACAAAAATTAACTATTCGACCTGCTGAATGGAGTCAGCATTTTTGAATCGGGAGGAAGATCACACAAAAGACACCCACTAATGGGTATGTTGCCTTCACAGTGTCAAACAGAAGATGTGGAATGAACCACCATCCCCCACGGAGAAGAGAGGAGATTACGCCACCGCTGGCCACAGCCCTTTCAGGCAATGAGTAGGTTAACCATGCGTTCAGCCACGAATGCTATCCCGTTATCTATACTTAGTGTTTTGCAATAATGATTTGGCTACAAATGGTTTGTCAGATCATTGCCTGAAAGAGTTTAACATTATCAGGAGAGTATTATGGCCGTAACAAACGTTGCTGAACTTAACGCATTGGTTGAACGCGTCAAGAAGGCACAGCAGGTCTTCGCCAATTTTACTCAAGAGCAAGTTGATCAAATCTTTCGTGCCGCCGCCCTCGCCGCCGCTGACGCCCGTATTCCGCTGGCCAAAATGGCGGTGGCGGAATCAGGTATGGGTATAGTGGAAGATAAAGTGATTAAAAACCACTTCGCTTCTGAATATATCTACAATGCTTATAAGGATGACAAAACCTGCGGTATTTTGTCAGAGGATGACACCTTCGGCACCATCACCATCGCCGAACCGATCGGATTGCTGTGCGGGATTGTACCAACCACAAACCCGACCTCCACCGCCATTTTCAAAGCACTTATCAGTTTGAAAACCCGCAATGGCATCATCTTCTAGCCGCACCCGCGCGCCAAGAATGCCACCAATAAAGCCGCAGACATCGTGCTTCAGGCCGCCATCGCTGCCGGCGCGCCGAAAGACATTATTGGCTGGATTGATGAGCCTTCCGTAGAATTGTCCAACCAGTTAATGCACCATCCTGACATCAATATGATCCTCGCCACCGGCGGTCCCGGCATGGTAAAAGCCGCTTACAGTTCCGGCAAACCGGCCATCGGGGTGGGCGCTGGCAATACACCGGTGGTGATCGACGAAACGGCGGACATCAAGCGCGCCGTTGCCTCGATTCTGATGTCGAAAACGTTCGATAACGGTGTGATCTGCGCATCTGAACAGTCGGTGATTGTGGTAGACAGCGTTTACGACGCAGTGCGGGAACGTTTTTCAACCCACGGCGGCTATCTGCTGCAAGGTAAAGAGCTCGAAGCAATCCAATCGATTATTTTGAAAAATGGCTCGCTCAACGCGGCGATTGTAGGTCAGGCAGCACCCAAAATCGCTGAAATGGCCGGTTTTACCGTGCCCGCAGGTACTAAAGTCCTGATTGGTGAAGTGGTTAACGTGGATGAGTCAGAACCCTTTGCCCACGAGAAACTGTCGCCAACGCTTGCCATGTACCGCGCCAAAGATTTTGACGACGCCGTCGCCAAAGCCGAAAAATTGGTCGCCATGGGCGGTATCGGTCATACCTCGTGCCTGTATACCGATCAGGATAACCAGTTAGCACGTGTCAACCACTTCAGGGCGATGATGAAAACTGCGCGTATTCTACCTCTCAGGGCGGTATCGGCGATCTGTACAACTTTAAGCTGGCACCGTACTAACACTAGGCTGCGGTTCCTGGGGCGGTAACTCCATTTCAGAAAACGTCGGACCCAAACACTTGATTAACAAGAAAACGGTAGCCAAGCGAGCTGAAAATATGTTGTGGCACAAACTTCCGAAATCCATCTATTTCCGTCGTGGCTCCTTGCCCATCGCACTGGAAGAAGTGGCCGAGGATGGCCACAAACGCGCCTTTATCGTGACTGACCGTTTCTTGTTTAATAACGGCTATGTGGATCAAATCTCTTCGGTACTGAAACAGCACGGAATGGAAACCGATGTTTTCTTTGAAGTAGAAGCCGATCCGACGCTGAGCATAGTGCGCAAAGGCGCGGAACAGATGCAAGCGTTCAAACCTGATGTGATCATCGCACTCGGTGGCGGGTCGCCGATGGACGCGGCCAAAATCATGTGGGTCATGTACGAGCACCCGGATACCCATTTCGAAGAGTTGGCCCTGCGTTTTATGGATATCCGCAAACGTATCTACAAATTCCCGAAAATGGGTGTGGAGGCGAAGATGATTGCCGTTACCACCACCTCCGGCACCGGCTCTGAAGTGACGCCGTTCGCCGTAGTAACGGATGACGCCACAGGGCAAAAATACCCGCTGGCTGACTATGCGCTCACCCCGGACATGGCGATCGTTGATGCAAATCTGGTGATGAACATGCCAAAATCCCTGTGCGCCTTTGGCGGTCTGGATGCGGTGACCCACTCACTGGAAGCCTACGTATCGGTGCTTGCCAACGAATATTCCGACGGGCAAGCGCTACAGGCATTGAAGCTGCTCAAAGAGAACCTGCCAGCCAGCTACCGTGACGGTGCGAAAAATCCGGTCGCGCGTGAACGCGTTCACAACGCCGCCACCATCGCCGGTATCGCCTTTGCCAACGCCTTCCTTGGGGTCTGCCACTCCATGGCGCACAAGCTGGGTTCTGAGTTCCATATTCCGCACGGTTTGGCTAATGCCCTGTTGATCGCTAACGTCATTCGTTATAACGCGAACGACAACCCGACCAAGCAAACCGCATTCAGTCAATACGATCGCCCACAAGCTCGTCGTCGTTATGCTGAAGTGGCCGATCACCTGGGACTGAGCGCACCCGGCAATCGCACCGCAGCGAAGATTGAGAAGCTGTTGACCTGGTTAGATGAAATCAAAACTGAACTGGGCATCCTGACCTCGATTCGCGAAGCGGGCGTGCAGGAAGCCGATTTCTTGGCAAAAGTGGACAAGCTGTCTGAAGATGCCTTTGACGATCAGTGTACCGGTGCTAACCCGCGCTATCCGCTGATCGCTGAGCTGAAACAGATCATGCTGGGCACTTACTACGGTCGTCCGTATACGGAAAGTGTTGAAGAAGAGAAAGCACCGGCCAAAGCCGAGAAAAAAGGTAAAAAGGCTAACTAAGAAGCGATAACACACCCTTGCCGTTAAGGTAGGGGTTTCTTTCTTCCCCCAGCGACGCACCGCTTCGCTGGGGTTTTTTATCCGCCTATTTTCTATCTGCCGCCTATTGTCTATCTGCCGATAGTGACGCATGGGTTAATCCCAATGCGCTTTTGTAATGTTTGCTGCAGACTGACACATAGCGCTCATTGCCGCCGATCACCACCTGTTCACCTTCACGCAGCGGATTGCCCTGCGCGTCAAGCCGCAGCACCCTATTCGCTTTGCGCACGCAATGACAGACCGTTTTCAACTCGATCAGCTTATCCGCCCAGGCGAGCAAATACTGGCTGCCGGAGAATAATTCGCCCTGAAAATCAGTACGTAGGCCGTAACACAGCACCGGAATATCCAATTCATCGACAATGTCTGACAGTTGGTTCACCTGCTCGCGGGTTAGAAACTGACACTCATCGATTAATATACAGTGCACAGGCTGCTCACGTTGCACATTAACCAACAAGGTAAACAAGTCAGTTTGTAAATTAAACACCAACGCTGGGGCGGAAAGTCCAATACGCGAGCTGACCCGCCCGATACCATCACGGTGGTCTATTTCAGCCGTTAAAATCAGCGTCCTCATCCCCCGTTCCTGATAGTTATAAGAGGACTGTAATAATGCGGTAGACTTTCCCGCGTTCATTGCCGAGTAATAAAAATAAAGTTGTGCCATGTTTATAACCCCAAAAGAGCGCTTTACCCGCGCAACGCGCGGCGGCGTATTGTATCATATTTTGAAATAACCTACGTGCCCGCTTGCCTATGCTGCCCCACGCTCTGTGAGAGACAACACGTCGGGATAGTGACGCCATCACCGCCACAATGGCGTTGGTAATCGACGTATATAAGGCAATCGGCAATTGCGAAAATTCCTATACTGAGGAAAACATTAACAGCATGAGAGATATTTAGCGTAAATAATTAGCATTGTATGATGCCGACCAAACCGACCTGAAATCGCCCTCTTCTGAGTAAGGGAACGAGTAACTTGATTTGTGTTTATCAACGCTGACAACAGGTAAACGTTTCGGGTATAAAAAATGCTTATATCGCATCCTGTCAGCATCGCCGCTAACCGTTTTAACGCAGCGTGCGGAGTAATACTCAAGTAACAGGTATTTCATTTGTTAACAATGTGCTTTTATTTACCTTAGCAGCAACGTGATATCGGTTTTAAAAACGCTATTTTTTAACAATCTTACAAATTTGACTATTGCAGAAAATAAAATAGCCATCTATTATCACCCTACATACGCCACAAATAATATTATTTGAGATTATCACAATGAGCGAAGCACTAAAGGTTCTAAACAACATCCGTACTCTGCGCGCCCAAGCGAGAGAATGCAGCCTGGATACTTTGGAAGAAATGCTGGAAAAACTGGAAGTCGTTGTCAATGAGCGTCGTGACGAAGATAATCAGGCTCAGGCAGAAATCGAAGAACGTACCCGTAAATTACAGCAATATCGTGATATGTTGATTGCTGATGGCATTGACCCGAATGAACTGTTGCAATCCTTGGGCGCAGCAAAAACTCCGGGCAAAAGCAAACGCGCTGCACGCCCGGCAAAATATCAATATACTGATGAAAACGGCGAAGCAAGAACCTGGACTGGCCAAGGCCGCACCCCTGCCGTGATCAAGAAAGCTATTGAAGAGCAAGGTAAATCTCTGGACGATTTCCTGCTGTAATTCCCACTCGGAATTGTTGTGCTTATTTAACAAAAAACCCCCGTTTAACGGGGGTTTTTATATCCATTTTTCGTGACGCCCCACGAACCACAAGGCAAAGCGCCATAGAATCAGGTTATTTCACATCATTTTCATTAACGGTTTCATTAAGCCATGCTGCAAAATCATTACCCAGCGTATTGTGACGCAGGCCGTATTCTACAAATGCACGCATGTAACCCAATTTGTTTCCGCAGTCATGACTTACACCTTTAAGGTGGTACGCTTCCACGGTTTCTTTTTCCATCAACATGGCAATGGCATCCGTTAACTGGATTTCATTACCCGCTCCCGGCGGTGTTTTTTCCAGCAGAGACCAAATATCAGCCGAAAGTACATAGCGACCGACAATAGCCAAATTAGAAGGTGCCTCTGACGCCTTGGGTTTTTCCACTACGCCCACCATCGGTGCACTGTCTCCAGGCTGTAATGTCTGCCCTTTGCAATCAACAACACCATAGCTGCTGACTTCTTCAACCGGTTCAACCATAATTTGGCTGTGACCCGTTTCAGAAAAACGTGCCAGCATTTCACTCAGGTTGTCTTTCTTCAGATTGGATTCAAATTCATCAATGATAACGTCGGGCAAAATAACAGCGACGGGTTCATCCCCCACTAAAGGGTGTGCACACATGACAGCGTGCCCCAATCCTTTCGCCAGTCCCTGACGCACTTGCATGATAGTGACATGTTTCGGGCAAATAGACTGAACTTCTTCCAACAGTTGACGCTTAACGCGCTTTTCCAGCATCGCTTCCAGCTCAAAACTGGTATCGAAGTGGTTTTCAATGGAATTCTTGGATGAGTGTGTAACTAAAATGATTTCGTTCAAGCCTGCGGCAATACACTCATTGACGACGTATTGAATGAGCGGCTTATCAACCAGCGGCAACATTTCTTTTGGAATCGCTTTTGTTGCCGGCAGCATCCGAGTCCCTAGCCCTGCGACGGGGATGACCGCCTTTTTAACTTTTTTATTCACCGTTGACATAACAACCTCTGATATACCGTTCAAATAATGAACTTTATTGCCGGGTTTAATTCGGGGTACACCAGCCTGCTCGGCCAGAGACGACACCCGGTAAACGCGATGGCTATGATAAAAATAAAACAACGCTTTATATAGTAGGAAATAAAAATTAATTACGAAAGCGAAGAGTATGCAACAAATTGCATGATGAACGCCTATCAGACTATTCCGTAGGTCTCATCACACTGCGTAAGCCTTCAATCTGTTGATAACATCAGTCGTAAGCGTCCACCGCGCCCCCAGACCTGACATTCAAAAGCGGCGCACTCATAGTTTAATTGGTTAAGATATGCTCCATCGAGGGTGCCGAGCGGAATACCATTGTTTAACACCAACTGTTCCTCTCCTGCGTTCAGCATGGCATGTAAACCGGCTGAAATAAGGATGAGCCGTTGCAATCCTCGGTGATAGTAACCCACCAGCAGCGGGAAACGCCCATTAAGATTGGCCTGGCGCAGCAATTGGTTGACCTGTCGCAACAAGACAGGCAATTCGGGTAGGCGGTGTTGCTGGTTAGCCAGATGCTCTTGTAACAACCCGTTAAACAGTGTGCGCAGCAGCAGAGCTGCCAGCGTGCCGTTATTGTTCACGGCTTGCGTCACATCAAGACAATAGAACGCCAAGTCATCATCAGACAACGCGGCAATATCCAGCACCAGCCCCGGTTGCTCCAATGACGTCAATTGACGGTAACGCACGCTGCAACCTGCCATTTTTTGTTGCACCGGAGGCTGTAGCTGCGCCAGCAGTTTATTGACCGCATCTGGCGATTGATTGAGTGAATCCATATCCTCCATCAACTGCTCAACTTCGCTCAGTTGAGAGGTAAACATATCGGGATACATGCAGGTCATCACGGCTTCGCGCAAGCGTGCATAATCGCGGATAGGTTTAAGCATCACGTCCTGCACGCCCAGGCGCAGCACTTTGGCAACATCCCCCATCTGACTGGTGGCAGACACCACCAGAATGGGCGTGCGATTATCTTGCAACCTGAGCGTTTCAACGAACTCAATGCCCCCCATTAGCGGCATTTCCAAATCGCACACGATCAAATCAGGGCGATAGCTTTGCATTATGGCTAATGCATCCACCCCATTGACAGCTTCACGCACAGACGCACCCAGCGATGTCAGATAGCCAGCGATCACGGAACGAAATACCGCCTCATCTTCAACAATCAAAATGTGCTTATCTGTTAATGGCTGACCCCATTGATGACCTCATACGTCAACTTCATGCATATTCCCTCGCGTTGTTCGGCCTTAACTCCTGCCACTCTACACTTTTACCCTTGTTGATACTTATCAGGCGCTGCTACTCCACTAGCCTGCGTCTCGGGTTACCAGCAGTTGTAATTCATCTTGCTTTTTCTCCACGGCCAGTCGCCCTGCGGCAATCGCCTCTTGCGCACGGTGAAAATCCAGCGTGGCAATTTGTGGACAATAGGGCTGCATCACCACATCAGGCGGATCGCCAGCCATACGATGCATTTTTAAACGGTTTTCCAGCACCTGAATGGAGGCCGTCATGATATCCATCGCTGAAGGTGCACGGTTGGCACGCTGACGCTGCAACCCCATGGACAAGCGCTGCCGGAGCTTGTGCTGCCAGTTGAGCGGCGTAGAATCCGCATGCGTCTCTTCAGCCATCGCGGCCACGGACAGCATGTCGTCATGTCCCAGCGTCGCGTTATGCTGCAAATCCACAGCAATCACCACGTCAGCGCCCAGTGCGCGAGCCAGAGAAACCGGCACCGGGTTCACCACAGCACCATCAACCAGCCAATAGGCATTGTGTCGCACGGGCGCAAGCAACCCCGGCATACTGCATGAGGCGCGGATCGCATGGTGCAGATCGCCCTCGGTAAGCCACAGTTCTCGCGCCGTTGTCAGATTGGTGGCCACTGCCCCGAACTTGATAGCACACTCGTCGATCTGCTGGGTACGCAAGATGTGTCGCACCTGGTTAAATACCCGATCGCCGCGCAATAACCCGCCACGCTGCCAGGAAAGATCCATCAGGCGAATCACATCCCAATGATGAAACCCACTCACCCAGCGCGCCATGGAATTCAAGCGATTGGTGGCATACGCTGCACCCACCAAGGCTCCCACCGAACAGCCCGCTACCACATTGACCACAATGCCCATTTCAGTCAATGCCTGAATGACACCACTATGGGCCCATCCTTTCGCCGCGCCCGATCCCAGCGCCAAATCAATCTTTCTTTGCTTCATGATATCCTTCTCATCTCGCTATTCATTTTAGCGCACATTGCCACTCACCGAGATTGTTAGGTAACATATCGCCACGACGTTGAGTTATTTTCACGCAAATATCGATATTTTTTAATTTTTTTTACTGTTAGTCATACATCCAGGAGTTACCGTGCCGCAAAGCTGTCCCTGCGGGAGTGGTAAGCAGTATACCGCATGCTGCCTTCCCTATCTGCAACGCACCGACATCGCACCAACACCAGAAGCATTAATGCGTTCACGCTATTGTGCTTACGTAGTCCATGATGTTGATTATCTTATCGCTACCTGGGATCCTGCGCTTCATCCTGAAAAATGGCGTTCTTCAATCACCGAAAGCGCTCAGGATACGCAGTGGCAACGATTGAATGTGCTGGCTACCAGCCCAGGACGCGATACGGATGAAGGCTATGTCGAATTCGCTGCGCGCTATACCGACACCTCACAGCCAGAGCGCACATCGCTGATGCGCGAGCGCTCACGCTTCCTTAGCCGCCTCGATCGCTGGTACTATGTAGACGGCGTACATCTGCAAACGGGCAGAAACGATCGCTGTCCGTGCGGTTCGGACAAAAAATACAAACAATGCTGCGGGCGTGGATAGGCGCGTAATGTAAGGCAAAAAATGTAACCCGGTGGCATGCTTCCCCTTATCGCGGCGATAAATCGCACGAACGTGGCAGCTTTCGGGGATGATGACAGACGATTTTGGACAGGGTTCTTATTTCCATGCAATCCCAAACGATGCAATCTCAGGCAATACAACGAAAAGTGTTGCGTACCATTTGCCCCGATGCAAAGGGGCTTATCGCAAAAATTGCCAACATCTGCTACAAGCACGAATTAAACATTGTTCAGAACAATGAGTTTGTCGATCACCGCACCGGGCGCTTTTTCATGCGTACCGAATTAGAGGGGATCTTCAATGATACTACGCTGCTGGCCGATTTAGACGGCGCGCTGCCGGAAGGCTCCGTGCGCGAACTGAGTGATGCAGGCCGCCGTCGTATCGTGGTTCTGGTCACCAAAGAAGCGCATTGTCTGGGCGATTTGCTAATGAAGAGTGCTTACGGTGGCCTGGATGTTGAAATTGCCGCCGTGATTGGCAACCACGATACGTTGCAAACGCTGGTTGAGCGTTTTGATATCCCGTTCCATCTGGTGAGCCATGAAGGACTCTCACGTGAAGCGCACGACCAGTTGATGATTGAGCAGATTGATGCGTACAAACCGGATTACGTGGTATTGGCCAAATACATGCGCGTTTTGACGCCTGCTTTTGTGCAGCACTATCCGAATCAGGTGATCAACATCCACCACTCGTTCCTCCCTGCGTTCATCGGCGCACGTCCATACCATCAGGCCTATGAGCGCGGTGTGAAGATCATCGGTGCGACCGCCCACTACGTGAACGACAACCTGGATGAGGGTCCGATCATCATTCAGGATGTGATCAACGTGGATCACACCTATACCGCCGATGACATGATTCGTGCAGGCCGCGACGTCGAGAAAAACGTGCTGAGCCGCGCCCTGTACCGCGTGCTGGCACAACGGGTTTTCGTTTACGGTAATCGCACCATTATTCTTTAAGCCGCTGTTTTTCCACTCAATGTTGAGTGGAAAACCCGCAAGGCGTGTGAAAAAACAGCAAACAAACGCGTTTTTTTGCGTTCGGGCTTTACAGGGGCGTCGCATTTGATATGATGCGCACCGCTTACCAAGAAAGCGCACAATCAGTTAGGCCATGGTGGGGTTCCCGAGCGGCCAAAGGGAGCAGACTGTAAATCTGCCGCCACAGACTTCGAAGGTTCGAATCCTTCCCCCACCACCATCTCTTACCATCCATTTCACCATACTGTTTTCACAATTCATTTGGCTTCCCGGCTGGCACCTAAATTTTACGTTACCCTTATAACGCTTTTTGCTCATGGTATTTACCGTACTCTTTTTTACAGACAAAAGAGCCGGACAGCATGAACAAGGTCAGCACGGCCAGTGTAACCAGTGTCAGCTCTGCCCCCATGAATCCTAGAGAATACCCGGCCACCAGGCTACCAACACCGGCACTGATTTTCACCAACGTCCCGCTCACCGCAGAAACCCTTGCTGCCAGTTTGAGCGGCATCTCCTGAAGGGTGAATACGTGATACCTGACATTCCATATCCCCCCATAATGGCTTTAAAGACAAACAGCACAAAGATCAATACGGGATCGGTGAAAACGAGAAATCCAAAGAAAATCGTTACACCGTTTTATTCCCGATTACGGTGCGGTTCACCACATCTCTCAGGTTTTTCCTTTCCAACTGCCCGGCGAGTAGGAAAACACCGGCAGTTGCCATGACCACCGGATCGCCGCCAGACGCAGCGAAAGCCCCAAGGTAAACGACACCAGCAGATTAATATCGTGGTTGACCTGTAACGCTTTCAGCCCGAGATAAAGCAGCGCCACCAGCAGTGATACGCTGGCATAGAGTTCCTTTCTGAGCACCATCGGCGTGCGGTTACAAAAGATGTCGCGCAGAATACCACCGAAGATCCCGGTGACAATCCCGGCCATAATAACCACGGTAAAGGAGTAGTTCAGCTTCTGCGCCACATTGCAGCCAATAATGGTAAAGGCAATCAGCCCCATGGCGTCAAGGATCAGGAACAGTCGATGCAGGTGGTGCATGATGCGGGCAATCACGATAGTGAACAGGCCTGCACCAATCGTCAGATAGATGTAACCGGGGTGTTGCGTCCAGCCAATGGGATAGTTGCCGAGCAGGATATCACGGACAGTGCCACCGCCCAGAGCGGTGATAAAAGCGATCATCGTCACACCGAAAATATCCATGTTCCTGCGTCCGGCGGCCAACGCGCCAGACATGCCTTCTGCGGTAATTGCGATCAGATAGATGTAAGTAAGCACACAAGTTTTCCTGTGAAATGTGCCTCTCCCCCTGTCCGTTTTACCTGAGAGTTTATGCAGCTCACGCCGCTTTCCCCTCCGGTGGGTGGCTACGCCAATAAACAACGTGCACACCGCTCTCCAGTCGGCGTATTAACAAAGTGCAGTAAGGTGGCCTGAGCGATTATGGGAGTTTGCGCCTTCGGCGGGTCGCGCGTTGCGCGGTCCTCTCTCCTGCGAGCTGCGAAGTATAAGGGCTTACTATCGCTACTTCAACCTTCCGCTCGATCGGCAGACCGCGATATCATCCCCGTGCGCCTCTGGCGTGACCTTTGCCTGTTTTTTCTGATACCATCAGTGTCACAATTTCCTGACATGGCAGTGACGATGAAAGTTGTTTCTTTTAATATCAATGGGCTGCGTGCCCGCCCTCACCAATTGGCCGCCATCATCGCCCAGCATCAGCCGGATATCATTGGCTTGCAGGAAACCAAAGTGCACGATGATATGTTTCCCTTCGAAGAGATACGCAAGCTCGGCTATCAGGTCTACTATTACGGGCAAAAAGGCCATTATGGCGTCGCGTTGCTGTGTAAAGAGACGCCGATTGCCGTGCGCTACGGCTTTCCCACTGATGAACCCGATGCGCAGCGACGCATCATCATGGCAGATTTCGCCACGCCCGCAGGAACGTTGACCGTTATCAATGGCTATTTCCCGCAGGGAGAGAGTCGCGACCATCCGGTGAAATTCCCGGCCAAAACGCGCTTTTATGCAGACTTGCAGACCTATCTGACGCAGCATCACACCCCGGAGCAACCGCTGATTGTCATGGGGGATATCAATATTAGCCCGGCGGATCTGGATATTGGCATTGGTGAAGAAAACCGTAAGCGCTGGCTGCGCACCGGTAAGTGTTCGTTTTTACCTGAAGAGCGTGAATGGATGGCGCGCTTGCTGGGATGGGGATTGGTCGATACCTTCCGCGCACTGGCACCAGACATTACCGATCGCTATTCCTGGTTTGACTATCGCTCTGCCGGTTTTGACGACAATCGCGGCCTGCGAATTGATGTGATCCTCGCCAGTCAGGCATTGGTGGCGCAATGCACGGCGAGCGATATCGATTACGACATACGCGGCATGGAAAAACCCTCCGACCACGCGCCGATTTGGGCCACGTTCTCCGGGCTGTAACACCTTGCGATGGCAGCCGTATACGGCTGCCCCACCTTGGAAACCGTTACTGTTTAAGCACCTGCCAGATCAGATTATTCGTCCCCAGCATCTGCCTGTCGCGTACACACTGCAACAACACGCCTTCCGTTCTCACCACTGCGCCTTCGGTGTAATTACGGTTCTCGAACACGCAGCAACGCATACAGTTGTTTTGCGGCTCTCGCCGCGTCGAACCGGTGTTATCGCCCCAAATCACACTGGGCGGTACGCCAACCACGATATCCGTATTCCCCCGCGAGGGCGTGGTCACCACTGTGGATTGCGCCCACACGGGCAGAGAGACCAGCGCTCCGACAAACAACATCACCTGTGATGATTTCATCCGTTCTGCTCCTTCGCGGCCTTTTTCGCCGTGGGGTTACGTGTTTTCTTCTGCGTTTTTTGTGGTGCTTGCAGCCCGCGGAACGCCGAAGCGGACCGGTTTTGTCGTGCTTGTTCGATCAATCCACTCAAGGTTTGAGTGAGCGGTTGCATAAAATCCTGGTAACGGCGCTGTTTTTCACTGATCAACGTTAATGTGGCTTCCCAGTTGGCGGTCATATCCGGCAACGCTGCGCTAGGCGGTAATGCGTGAATCAGCGCCCGCCCCGCTTCGCTGGCATGAATGTAACGCCCTTTTTTAAACAGAAAGCTTCGTTTAAAGAGTAGCTCAATAATGCCTGCACGCGTGGCTTCGGTGCCTAGGCCATCGGTTTCACGCAATATCTTCTTCAACGTTTTGTCTTGCACAAAACGGGCAATACCGGTCATAGCCGAGAGCAACGTGGCATCGGTAAAAGGACGCGGAGGCTGGGTTTGCCGCTCCACCACTTCACCTTTTTCACACAGCAGCACATCCCCTTTAGCCACGACCGGCAACGGCAAGCCGTCGTTTTCGTCGTCGCGCTCTTTGGCACCCAGCAGCGCGCGCCAGCCCGCATCGGCCAGAAAACGGGCTTTGGCAATAAATTTCCCCCCGACGATATCGAGGGTAATAACGCATTTACGAAACACCGCATCAGGGCAAAACTGCATCAGATACTGTCGGGCAATCAGCCCGTACACCTGACGCTCGTTCTCGCTTAGCGAGACGCTGGCGCTGCGCGCAGTGGGAATAATCGCATGGTGAGCATCGACTTTGCTGTCATCCCAGCAGCGATTGCGGCGTTCAAGATCGACGACCGGTTGTGGCAATAACCCGGAGGCATGCACCGTAATCGCATTGATAACCGCGTGACGCCCGGCAAAATGCTCTTCAGGCAGGTAACGGCAGTCCGAACGCGGATAGGTAATCAGCTTATGGGTTTCATACAAGCGCTGGCAGGTGTCCAGCACCAGTTGTGCGCTCAGGCCAAAGCGTTTCGCGGCTTCAATTTGCAATGCAGAGAGAGAATAAGGCAGCGGTGCCGTTTCCGACTCGCGCTTATCGCTGTAATCCGTTACGGTAGCAGGCTGCCCGACAATACGCTTGACCACATGCTCAGCCAAAGATCGGTGCAGCAGACGCCCTTCTTCATCCTGATAGGGTTCACAGGATTCGCTCGGTTGCCACAGCGCCACAAAGCGTTCATCAACGGGCGTGACAATATGCGCCTTGACCTCAAAGTAATCCTTGGAAACGAAGTTTTCGATCTCTTCATCGCGGCGCACCACCAGCCCCAGCACCGGCGTTTGCACCCGGCCGACGGAGAGCACGCCGTCATAACCGGCATTGCGCCCCAATAGCGTGTAGGCGCGGGTCATGTTTATGCCGTAGAGCCAGTCAGCGCGCGAACGCGCCAGTGCCGAGACGCACAGTGGCACAAAGTCGCGGTTATCGCGCAGGCGTTCGACCGCACGCGTCACCGCCTGCGGGTTGAGATCGTTGATCAGGCAGCGCCGCACCTGCTGGCGTTTTTCCGGAGCCAACGCCAGATACTCCAGCACTTCATCCACCAGCAGTTGCCCTTCGCGATCCGGGTCACCGGCATGGATCACCTCTGATGCCTCCCCCAGCAGCTTCTTGATGGCATTCAACTGCTTGCTCACCGACGGACGCGGCATTAATAGCCATTTTTCGGGGATAATCGGCAGATCGGCCAACGACCAGCGCGCATAGCGGGCATCATAGGCATCGGGCTGAGCCTGCTCGAGCAGATGCCCGACGCACCAGGTGACGACATCCTGCGAACCGCAGGCGATGTAGCCGTCGCCTCGCCGATGCGGTTTGGGCAAGACATCGGCTATCGCCCTGGCGAGGCTGGGTTTTTCAGCAATAAACAGGCGCATTATCAGAAATAACGGACAAATTTTTCCGTGTCCAACGGCACAACCGTGGTGGACGCTTTCAGTTGCGATGTTCCCAAATAGAGAAACCCGACAATTTCATCTTGTTCGCGGCAACCGAAGGCTTCACGCACCTGTTCGTGTTCAGTCCACAGACCACTGCGCCAGATGCCGTTGAAACCCTGCGCCAATGCTGCCATTTGCATCGCTTGCACCGCGCAGCCCGCGGAAACCACCTGCTCCCATTTAGGCACCTTGGGATTTTCTTCGCAGTGTGCAATCACGGTGATGACCATTGGGGCGCGAAACGGTGCCTGACGGGCTTCATCTTGTGCAGCAGCGTCCAGTCCTTCCTGTTGGGCAGCGGCGTGTAAAACGTCACTCAGGCGGGCCAACCCCTCATCCTGTGCAATCACGAAACGCCACGGTTGCAGGGTGCCGTGATCTGGCGCGCGCATACCAGCGTGAATAATGTTGGCTAACGCGTCGCCTTGCGGTGCCGGAGCAGCCAAACGCGAGGCAGAACGGCGATTGAGTAACAAGTCCAGTGCATCCATCATATTTCTCCTGTTAACGGCCTGCATGAAAAATAGCGCCAAGCGTTGCCATCACCTGTCATTGCGCGCCACGGTATCACAACTCGTGGTGCGTCAGTAACGGTTTTGTGGCAATCCTATCATAGCGGATACCGGTAATAATGCGGGGAGATTCTGAATGTTATCGGCCTTGTTCAGGCGGTTGATCTACGATGATGCGCAAGCACAGAACGTCTGCCTGCGCATCCAAACAGTGACCAGCAACGCGCTCAATGCAGCGCCGCGATCACTCTGCGTCGTGGCGCAAGTGATACACCTTTAACTGATTCCAGAAATCGAGGCCAATCAGCGTGTCATTTCCTGCACGACGAAAGGCGAACGCACCGCCTTTATTGTGTCCGATACGGATAATGCCTTGTTCTTCTTGCGCTTTTACTGGGGCAATACCGCGCATGTTCACCACACCGTCTTCGGCAATAGTGATATCAGGATCGCCCGTTTCACGCAGGGCAAAGGCTCCTACGGGAATACCCGATGCTGGTGACGCGATGTCCTGCTCTGTCAATGAGGCCAGATTGGCAACTTTCTGGCACGATGCTCCATCATTAATCGGCGCGGCGCAGGCAACCTGCAAAAGGTCACGAGCAGCCAGATATTGTCCACTACGCCACTGCGCTTTGGCCGCTTCGGTGCACAGTTTGGCCGAGACACCGCTGCGGCATAGCGCTGCCATGGTATCGGTATATTCTTGTGCCGGTGCCGCCGGGATGCCTGTCACGGTTGCGAACAGCGACTGACCCGACTTTTCCGCAGAGGCGCGCGCTTCCCAACGGCTGCACGCTGAATCAATGTGATCTTCGCACAGTTGCTTTAACTGTGCGGTATCAATCTCATACATCATTTTTTTGCAGGCACGGAGGTCGTTCCAACAGGTTTTACCCACTTCGGTTTTCGGCTGCGGCAGGTTGGTCAGACAGGGTTGCTCCTCCTTGAGCACATAATTGAATTTGAACATCGGATCAGTGATGGTTTTACCGTCAGCAGACACGTCCATGGTGGTGTCGACCAATTCTTCCAACGTGACCCGTTTGAGTTTACTTCCCTCTAAACGGTAATGATGTAACGTGGTCTCAGTAGCAAACGATTGTTGTAGCAACTCGTGATTTAACACGCGAATTTGGCTTCTTGGTTCTTTATAAATACCACAGGTCAAGCCAGAAGCCGGATCGGCCAAGGCGGGGAATGACAGAGGGGTCAATAGCAAAAGGAACAACACACGGACGTGCGTTAAAAAAGACATGGTTCACTCCATTGATAAGAATACACTTCACCTGATGACTTCAGGCAACGTGATAATTATAAAAGCATTATTTTCCAGGGACGAGCGTTTTTTCTCTGCAATGCCGTTACTAGATTCTGCTTTTTATTATTCATCTCTGCCGCGCACTTCAGTATTCCTCCTCCGGTTATCGCCACATCACGCCGCACGAAAAAGGTCGCCGCGTAAGCAATCGCTTTTCTTTACAAAATAGACACATTTTTATCAACGAAGGGTACTAATGAAGTTGGCATTTTCCTATACGCTCATTAGGATAGAGAGTAAGTTCGCTCTTATTAGCGTGAATGTCGCGGGGCAACCCTTTACTGCTCGCTTTGCCATCAAAAGGAACAGCGAGCAGGTATTATGTTTGGCGTTTTTGGAGATAACATGCGCACACTGTGGCGAATCTTTAGCGGACTCTTCAAGTGGACTTGGCGTCTGCTCAATTTCACCCGCGAGTTTATTCTTAACCTGTTTCTGATTGTGTTGATTCTGGGGGGTGTCGGTATTTATGTGCAGTTTAAAAATGCACCAGCCCAAACGCCTCAAGGCGCGCTGCTCGTTGATCTCACCGGCGTTGTCGTCGATAAGCCGACGGTCAATAATAAACTGCGTCAGTTGGGCAGAGAATTTTTTGGTGCTTCCAGCAATCGCCGTCAGGAAAATTCGCTGTTTGATATTGTTAATACGATTCGTCAGGCCAAAACCGACAGCAATATTACCGGTATGGTGCTCGATCTGAGCGATTTCGTCGGTGCCGACCAGCCCTCTCTGCAATATATCGGCAAGGCATTGCGTGAATTTCGCGACAGCGGCAAGCCCATTTTTGCGATCGGCGACAGTTACAGCCAAACGCAATACTATCTGGCCAGTTTCGCGACCAGCATTTCACTCACCCCGCAGGGTAACGTCGATCTGCGCGGTTTCGCCACCAATGGCCTCTATTACAAATCGCTGTTGGAAAAGCTGGATGTAACCAGTCACGTATTCCGCGTCGGTACCTACAAATCTGCGGTAGAGCCTTTCCTGCGTGACGATATGTCCCCCGAAGCGCGCGAAGCCGATATGCGCTGGGTCGGTGGATTGTGGCAAAACTACCTGAATACGGTTGCAGTAAACCGCCAAATTACACCGCAACAGCTGTTCCCCGGTGCCAGCGCGATTATTGCCGGCCTTCAGGCTGTGCAAGGCGATCCGGCACGCTATGCGCTGGAAAACAAATTGGTAGACGAAGTGGCATCACGTTCGGTCATCGAACAGAAGCTGGTAAAAACCTTCGGCTGGGACACCAAAAATCAGAGCTTCAACTACACCAGCATTTACGACTACACCGAAAAACCGAACAATCAAAACGGCGCAGAAATTGCGGTGATCTTTGCCAGTGGCGCTATTGTTGATGGTCCGGAAACCCCGGGGGTGGTCGGTGGTGATACCACGGCGGCTCAAATTCGTCAGGCCAGACTGGATCCTAAAATCAAGGCGATCGTACTGCGCGTTAATAGCCCCGGAGGCAGCGTAACCGCTTCGGAGAAGATTCGCTCTGAGTTGATGGCAGTACGTCTGGCTGGCAAACCGATCGTGGTATCCATGGGCGGTATGGCCGCGTCCGGCGGCTACTGGATCTCCACGCCAGCGAACGCCATCATCGCCAGTTCGAGCACCCTGACGGGTTCGATTGGTATATTTGGCATGATCACCACGTTTGAAAATACCCTTGGCGCTATCGGCGTACATACCGATGGTGTGGCAACCTCGCCGTTGGCGGATCTCAGCATCACCAAAACACTGCCGCCCGAGTTTTCTCAGATGATTCAAATCAGCATCGAGCGTGGTTATAAAAACTTCGTCGATCTGGTCGCACAATCACGTAAGAAAAGCCCGGAAGAGATTGATAAAATCGCCCAGGGGCACGTATGGACCGGTGACGACGCCAAGACCAACGGGTTGGTCGATCAGTTGGGTGACTTTGACGACGCAGTCAAAAAAGCCGCTGAACTGGCCAAGCTGGGCCAATACCAGCTCAACTGGTTTGAAGAGCAGCCAAGCCTGCTGGATATGATGCTAAACCGCGTCAACGCCGCCGCCCATGCCTGGTTACCGGCCCGACTTCAGGCCATGTTACCTGATCCGGTAGCGCAATTGGCTGAGGTGGTGCAAGCACAACCTGCCTTGCTCAATACATTTAACGATCCGCAACATCGCTATGCCCTTTGCATGGCCTGCGGTGAAGTGAAATAAACATCGTCACACAGGATTTTCCCTCAGCCCGGCTTATGTCGGGCTGTTTTTCATCTTTTTAATAAGAACAGCATGCAAAAGAAATCCATTTATGTCGCGTATACCGGCGGTACGATAGGTATGCAACGTTCCGCCAACGGTTACATTCCGGTTTCGGGTCACCTGCAACAACAGCTGGCTAACATGCCGGAGTTTCATCGCCCGGAGATGCCAGATTTTACCATCCATGAATATGACCCGCTGATTGATTCCTCCGACATGACCCCTGCCGATTGGCAGGCCATCGCTGAGGATATTCAACAACATTACGATGAGTATGACGGCTTCGTGATTCTGCACGGCACCGATACCATGGCCTTCACGGCATCTGCCCTCTCCTTCATTATGGAGAATCTGGCAAAACCGCTCATTGTGACAGGGTCACAAATTCCGTTGGCCGAATTGCGTTCTGATGGGCAAACCAACCTGCTTAATGCGCTCTACGTCGCGGCTAATCACCCGGTGAATGAAGTCAGCCTGTTTTTCAATGACAAGCTGCTGCGCGGCAACCGAACCACAAAAGCCCATGCCGACGGTTTTGATGCGTTCGCCTCCCCCAACTTCCCGACGCTACTGGAGGCCGGTATTCATATACGCCGCCTGGTGCCAGCGCAGTCGGAAACCTCCAGCGCATCGCTGATCGTACATCCGATTACCCCACAACCGATCGGTGTGATCACCGTCTATCCAGGGATTTCAGCGGACGTAGTGCGTAACTTCCTGCGCCAGCCGGTCAAGGCGCTGATATTGCGTTCTTATGGTGTGGGTAACGCCCCGCAAAGCCCAGCGCTACTGGACGAACTGCGTCAGGCATCGGAGCGGGGTATTGTGGTGGTTAACCTCACCCAGTGCATTTCCGGACGGGTGAATATGGAGGGCTACGCCACCGGCAATGCGCTGGCGCAGGCTGGCGTGATCAGTGGTTTTGATATGACAGTGGAAGCCGCGCTGACTAAACTGCATTATCTGCTGAGCCAACCTGATTTAACCCCTGATACCATTCGCCAGTTAATGCAACAAGACCTGCGCGGCGAACTGACCCAGGACGCATAACCCGGATGCTGGAGCGAGCTGCCATGAACCATACCGTCATAAACCATGCCCTGCTGTTGGTTGATTTGCAGAATTATTTTTGTCCGAACGGCGCACTGCCTGTCGCACAGTGCGATGTCACCATCGATGTTGCCAACGCAGCGATAGCGGCAGCACAGAAAGCCGAGATGCCGGTCATCGCCAGCCAGGACTGGCACACTGCCAATCATCTGAGCTTCGCCGCCAATAACCCGGGCGCTGTCGTGGGAGAGCGTGGTGAACTGGCAGGATTAGCGCAAACATGGTGGCCAGTGCACTGCGTACAGGGCACGCGAGGTGCGGAGTTTCACCCGCGCCTTAATCGTGAGGCGTTTGATGCGGTGATACAGAAAGGCACCCAGCATGACATTGACAGCTACAGCGCTTTTTTCGACAACGGCAAACGCGCCGCCACCACACTGGATAGCCTGTTACGCCAACGTGGCATCACGCGTTTGACCATCATGGGGCTGGCAACGGACTACTGCGTAAAATTTACCGTGCTAGATGCATTGGAACTCGGGTATGACGTGCAGATCGTTAAGAGGGCTGTCGCGGGGTGAATCTCCAACCAGATGATAGCGAAGCAGCGCTGGCCGACATGGTGGCTCACGGAGCACGCCGTATTGGCCTGGCCGACTTTATCGCGGTATCAGCACACCACCCCGTATAACGCCGAGCCCCAGTGCATTGAGGAACCTCGGTTACTGGCGTTCTCGCTGAATCAGGTTGTCGATGGCAAACGCCTGCTTCAGCTCTTGCTTACTTTTCATCACCAACTCTCCGTCGGTATTGATGGTCATGTGTTCCGCATCAACGTTGTAGCGTGATTGCCATAACATCACCATTTGCAGGCAATTTTCTTTTTGCTCCGGCGTCAACGGCACGCCATCAGGCCATTTTCCCAGTTCCACGGCGGTTGCCAGGCGTTGGTAGATATCCGGCGTCAGCGCCGTCACAACGTCATCAAGCTGTTTGTCGAGCATCGTCATTGCCATCCTGTCATTGCTATTTGCCATTGCTATTTTCATCAAAACCCAGCAAGCCGAAACGTTTTAGCCACAGCTGTTATCCTTAACCGTCAACCATCCACTTTCTCACCGTCGCTGCCATCGATAAAGCTCAACGAGGCCGAGTTAACGCAGTAACGCTCGCCGGTGGTTTGCGGACCATCGGGGAACACATGCCCCAAATGGGCATCGCATTTACCGCAGCGAATTTCGATACGGTGCATGTTATGCGAAAAATCTTCCAGATAGCGGATTGCGCCCTTCGCCACGGGCCGATCAAAGCTGGGCCAGCCGCATCCAGAGTCATATTTGTTGTCGGAGTAAAACAGCGCGCTTTGGCAGCACAGGCAGTGATATACCCCAGTGCGTTTATTGTGCAACAGTTTTCCTGAATAGGCAGGCTCAGTGCCGCGCTGCTGCGTCACGTATTGTTGCATCTCCGTCAACGTTCCCTTGCCTGCCGTTGCAGACGTTGAAGCTGGCTTATCCATGATTGTCTCGTCATCATTTTTGTTTGGCATGACTTAGTTTAACAAGAATTAACATCCTCATAACGTTTTTTCCGACTAAAATGAGGAGTAACCAACCAAGGCCCTAGAAATTGTGACGCAAATCACATTTATCGGGCCTGCGGGCTTTATATTGGTGCAAACGCTCCCATTTAAGGGAAAGATGTTCCTAAGTTTCATTACGGCGCTTTTTCGTGCAACCGTTGCGCATCAGATTTGACTTGCCGCAACTATTGACACGATTCCGCTTGACGCTCAGCAAGGTTTTTGTAATTTTACAACCAACCTTTATTCACTAACCATTATTCACAAACCATAGCTGGTGGAATATATGACTATCAAAGTAGGTATCAACGGTTTTGGCCGCATCGGCCGCATTGTTTTCCGTGCTGCTCAGAAACGTTCTGACATTGAGATCGTTGCAATCAACGACCTGTTGGACGCTGACTACATGGCTTACATGCTGAAATACGACTCAACTCACGGCCGTTTTGACGGCACCGTTGAAGTGAAAGACGGTCAGCTGATTGTTAACGGCAAAAAAATCCGCGTTACCGCAGAAAGAGATCCGGCTAACCTGAAGTGGGACGAAGTTGGTGTTGACGTGGTTGCAGAAGCAACCGGTATCTTCCTGACTGACGAAACTGCACGTAAGCACATCACCGCTGGCGCGAAAAAAGTGGTTCTGACTGGCCCGTCCAAAGACAACACCCCGATGTTCGTTCGTGGTGCCAACTGTGACAAATATGCCGGACAAGATATCGTTTCCAACGCATCTTGCACCACTAACTGCCTGGCACCGCTGGCAAAAGTGATCAACGACAACTTCGGCATCATCGAAGGTCTGATGACCACTGTTCACGCCACTACTGCTACCCAGAAAACCGTCGATGGCCCGTCTCACAAAGACTGGCGCGGCGGCCGCGGCGCATCTCAGAACATCATCCCGTCCTCTACTGGCGCAGCCAAGGCTGTAGGTAAAGTTCTGCCAGAACTGAACGGTAAACTGACCGGTATGGCGTTCCGTGTTCCGACCCCGAACGTTTCTGTGGTTGACCTGACTGTTCGTCTGGAAAAAGCAGCAACTTACGAAGAAATCAAGAAAGCCATCAAAGCCGCTTCTGAAGGCGAGCTGAAAGGCGTTCTGGGCTACGTTGAAGATGACGTGGTTTCCACCGATTTCAACGGCGAAATTCTGACGTCTGTGTTCGATGCCAAAGCCGGTATCGCGCTGAACGACAACTTTGTGAAACTGGTTTCTTGGTATGACAACGAAACCGGCTACTCCAACAAAGTACTGGACCTGATCGCCCACATCTCCAAATAAGGCGACGGTGCGATAAGCGATGCAAGGGGCGACATGATGTCGCCCTTTTTATTAGCTGCGTTCCGCCATGATGCAACACGAAATACAAATAAAACAAGGTAACATCATGAACGATAAAATTTTTCACTTCCCATCACATCTGAAATTTCATCCACGCTCAGTCAACGCCAGGTAGACCAACTGCCGGTTATTGTCGTTGATCATCCGCAGGTACGAGCAGCCGTCACGCTGCAAGGCGCCCATCTGCTGCACTGGCAGCCGCAAGGGGAAGCCCCTGTGCTGTGGTTGAGCGACAACACGCCGTTCGCAGAAGGCGTCGCCATTCGCGGTGGTGTACCGATCTGCTTCCCGTGGTTTGGCCCATTTGCGGAACCTAACCACGGTTTTGCCCGTTTACTGCCGTGGGAATTCACCGCGCACCGTGAAGATGCCGACGGCGTTGAATTGACCTTCACCCTGCGTGATACGCCGGAGACGTTGGCAAGCTGACCACACGCTTTTACGCTGACCGCACGCTACAAACTGGGTAAAATCTGCAAGATCGAGTTAGAAGCGCAGGGTGATTACAGCATCACCAGCGCCCTGCACACCTACTTCCAGATTGGTGACATTGACCATATCCGCGTTAGCGGTTTGGGCGATACCTTTATCGATAAGGTCAATCAAGGCAAGTTGACGACGCAAGGTGGCGATCTGACGTTCACTGAACGCACCGACCGCATCTATACGCATCCAGAAGCAGTGAGCAGCATCGTGGACCCAACGCTGAAACGCACTATCGACGTGCACCACACGCACCACAGCGATGCGGTTGCCTGGAACCCAGCGGCGGAACTGTCTAAAACCATCGCCGACATGCCGGATGACGGTTATAAAACTTTTGTCTGCGTGGAAACGGCTCGTGTGACTCAGCCGTTTGTTGCCACCCCCGCCGCACCAGCGCGTTGACCACGGTGATTAGCGTAAAACGTTGATCAGCGAAACGGGTTTGCCTCGATAGATCCGAAATCGCCGCTCGCAGGCTTGCGGGCGGCGCTAACCACATAGCGCTAACCCGTTAATGCTTCACTGCCCTATCCCGCTACACAACAGCCAACGGCTGCTTACTGGTCGGTGCGGGAAAAGCGGCATCCAGCGCAGCGATATCACCACTATCCAATTCCAACGTGAGCGCGCGTGCGTTTTCTTCAACGTGGGCCACCGAACTCGCTTTCGGAATCGCAATCACGCCGGGTTGTCGCAATACCCATGTCAGCATAATTTGTGCGGACGTCGCCTGGTATTTATCCGCCATGCGCATTATCACCGGATGAGAAAACAGGTTGCGGCGCAGCGTACCTGCTTGTGCTAATGGACAGTAGGCCATCACCGGCACGGCGCGTGCCTGACACCAGGGCAGCAAATCAAACTCGATACCGCGCGAAGCAACGTGATAAAGCACCTGATTAGTCATGCAGCGCTCACCGCCTGACAAGGACCAGAGTTCATTCATGTCCGCCACGTCCAGATTGGACACACCCCACTGACGAATCTTGCCTGCCTGTTGCAGCGCCTCCATCGCCGTGATGGTCTCTTCCAACGGGATACTGATCAGAAGTGAGATAAACAATTAAGAGAATCTGGTCACGTATTCAATGAGTGTATTGCTACATAGTCTGGCATGCAAAAAAGGTGTTTAAAACCAGCCTGAATGCATGAAGAGAACATAGAGCATGAATACTATTTTTATTGCGGAGCAACACATTGAATACGTGACCCGTCCCTGCCAATGCCCCTGATTGCTCAGATGTTCACCGGACAACGCCAGCGTTCCCCCGGTAGCAAGCCTTCCCGTACCCTGATAGTTGCCGTTCAAGGTTAATGCGCCGTCAGCAACGATATCGCTGGCATTAAGCACGGTATCGCCCGTCAGCGTCGCCTTGCCGAGCGTGGAGAGTATGCCGCTGTTTTCGATTGCGTTAGCGCTTATCTGGCTGTCGCCACCGCTCACCAGCGTGCCCTGATTTAACAATTTACTGGGAGATACCGCCGCATTGAGCGCCACTGCAATACCTTGATCGCCTTGAATGCTTCCGGTATTGATCAACTGGTTGCCTTGCAGCACAAGCGCGTTTGCTTGCCATTCGCCCTGATTCACCGCCTGCGCAGCGTTGAACGTCGCCAGCCCGGCAGAGAGCAGTTTGCCGCTCTGGCGGTTGGTCAACCTGTCGCCGATGCTGAGCGTCAGTGCATCCAGCCCCAGCACCTTGCCCTGATTATCCAAGACGTCGGCATTTATCCCGACCTGCCGCCCTTCCAGTGACCCCACCTGTTGCACGTTATTGGCAGTCACCTGCACAGTGCCGCTGCCGCCAATCTGACTGCGGTTATCCAGTTGCTCAATCAGCGTCAATTGCAGGTCGTCAACGCCCAGCAGTTGGCCCTGATTGAGTGCTGAAAGTGCGGCGATCGCCAAGCGTTGGCTGCTGATGTTACCGCTGTTTTCCAGTGTCTGGTTCAGGCGCAGTGAGGCGGTGTCATACCCGGTCAGTTGCCCAAGGTTAGTCAGCGTATCGGCAATCAGCGTCAGGGCTTTGCTTTGCAGCGCGCCCGCGTTGGTGATGGCATTATTCAGCGTGACAGTCAGCACGTTAACGCCGGTTATCGTGCCACGGTTTTCCGCCTGTTGTGCCTGTGCGGTCAGGTGGTTGCTGTTCAGCGTGCCGCGGTTGTCGAGACGCTGCGCAAGCGTGAGATCCAGACGATCAATAGCGGTGATATCGCCCTGATTATCGAGCGAATCCGCACCGAGCGTTAATGTTGAACCATACAGCATGCCGTTACGGGTGTTATTCAGCGCACCGGTCGCGAGCAGAGTAAACCCATCAATACCGTTGATCTGGCCGTCGTTATCGATTTTTTCGGCATTCAGTGTCAGCAGATAGCTGTTGATGGTTCCTGCGTTGTTAAGCCCCGCATCGAGCAGCAGGCGCATCGCTTTCACGCCGGTGAGAGTGCCCTGATTGATGACATTGTCTGCATGAAGCGTTACGTCCTCGCCCAGCAGACTGCCGCTGTTGGTAAGATTCAGGCTGCGCACATCAAGGGTTTTTCCTTGCCAGGCACCGGCGTTTTCCAACGAATCGCCGCGAAAGGTCAGTTGGCCGTCGGTGGTCAGATTGCCCGCGCCACGGTAGTTGCCTTGCAGCGACATGCCTGCGCTGGCAACCATGTCACCGCTGTTGAGCAGGTTATTTGCTGTCAACTCACTCAGGTCTTGACTGGAAATCACGCCGCTGTTGTCGATCAGCGAGGCAGTCAGTTGGCTGGTGCCACCGGAAAGCAGACGACCTTGATTGCTCAATGCACTTTGTGGATCGGTGCCGAGATCCAACGCCAACGCGGTGTTACCCTGAATGCGCCCACTATTGGTGAGGCGTACGGCGCTGAGCAACAGGTTATCGGCCTGCCATTCTCCCAGATTGGTTACATCCGTGGCATGCAGCGTCGCCACACCCTGCGACAGCAGTCTGCCGGTTTGCTGATTGATCAGCCCACCTTGTACATCAAGGGTTAATGCCGCGATGCCCAGAATTTGACCCGCATTTTCCATCTGCCTTGCATCAACGCGCAGGCGATCCGACTGCACCGTACCCAAATTATTAAACGCGCTGCCTGAATGACGCTTTCGCCCTGCGACAGCCATTTACCGCTGTTTTTCGCCTCAGCCACAATCGCCAGCGTCAACGCATCAACGCATCAACGCCAAGCAGCGTACCGCGGTTGTCGAGCGTATCCGCGTTGAGGGTCAACGCTTGTGCTTCCAACGTAGCCTCTTGCTGTACCTGACTGGCATCGACGCGCAACGCCCCCTGCCCGCTGATCAAACCGCGATTATTCAGCAACGCTTGCAGGTGCAGATGACCGTTTTCGGTGGCGACCATGCTGCCATCGTTACGCAATGTGTTGGCATCAAGCGTCAGCAGACGACCAGCCAGCGTACCGCCATTGTAAACGTCGCCGCGCACGCGCATTTCCAGCGCGGTTGCACCGGTAATCTTGCCGTCGTTGAGCAGATTGAGCGCATCAACACCAAGTTGTTGGCTGTAGAGGGTGCCGCTATTTTCAAGATCCAGTGCCACGGCCAGCGCCATCTGCGAATTGGCAGACATATCGCCGCTGTTAGTAATATGATCGGCAATAATGGCGACGTTTTCACCGCTGATAGCACCGCGATTATCCAGCCCAACGCTCAGTTCAGCATTCAGAGTGGTTAATGCCGTAATATCACCGAAGTTGTGCAGTGAATGCGCGCCAATGCGCATCGCCTCACTGAGCAACGTTCCACGGTTTTCTATCTGTTGTCCTTTGAGGTTCAGTTCACCGCCGGATATCAGCGTGCCCTGATTGGTTAAGGTTGGATGTGCAGTTTGCGCGCCAAGCGCGGCGATACGCCCGGTGACCGGTACCGTCTCTGCGGCTGTTTCAATGCTTAACAGCGCATCACCCTGCATGCGCCCCCGGTTATCAAACCGGTTGGCCTGCACCATCAACTGCGACGCCTGCCATTCACCCAGGTTGACCACGTTTGTTGCATTGATGCTGGCAATGCCCTGGCTAAACAGTTTGCCGGGCACGCTGTTATCAAGGCGCTCCGTTAACGCCAGCGTCAACGCAGCAACCCCCAGCACGCTGCCACTGTTAACCAAACGCGCCGCGTTGACATCAATACGGTTTGCCTGCCACTGCCCGGTATTCTCCAGTGCCGTTGCCTGAATGCTGGCATCGCCCTGACTGAGCAAATAGCCACTGTTGAAAATAGTATCTGTGACATGCAGGGTTAACGCCTCCACACCCAGCAATTTGCCGCGATTGTCAAGTGAGGCGGCATTCAGCGTCAGGCGCTGTCCTTCGAGCGTGCCCAGACTGCACCATCCCACGGTTGGTCAGCGTGCTTCCCAGCGCCAACGTCATTCTCTCGCCTGCGCTCAGCGTACCGCTGTTATTCAGCGTGCCGCCCTGTAAGGCAATCAGCCGTTGAGCATTGAGGAGTCCCGCGTTATCCAGTGTCTCAGCCTGTACCTCAAGCTGCTGTTCGGCAATGACATCCCCCTGATTGTGCAGCGACGGGGCGTTAAGCGTGATGTTTTCCGCCTGCACCTTGCCCTGATTGAGCATGCTGAGTGATGTCAGCGAGAGCGCGTCACCGGCCAACAGATGGCCCTGGTTGTCCAATACGCCTTGAAGTGCTAACGCAAGCTCCCGACTGGCGCTAAACGTGCCGGTATTGCTCAGCGCGTTGCCCTGAAGCTGAAAAGCCTGACCAGCAGCCAGCGAGCCGTGGTTATTCAGGGTTGCGCCTTGCCAGGTGAGATCGCCAAGCGCGGCGATATCCCCAAGGTTGTTCAAGGTATCCAGTTGCAGCGTGATGTTGTTGGCAGCGAGTGTCCCGCGCTGGGTCAGCGCACCGCCGTCTACCCGCAGCGTATTACCCGCCGTTATCGCACCGGACCATTCACCCTGCTGTGACAGGCTGAGGTTAGCCCCGTTTTTCGCCTGTCACTTCGCACTGGATTCCCCCTTCAGCGACTGAGCCTCCAGGTGAATATCCTGTACGTCCGCCTCCCCGGCCAGCGTGACTGTGCTGCCTTGCAATGTCAGCTGTCGACCGGCCTTGATGCCGCTTTTCGCATCCTGAGTGAGAGCGTTTGTTGCCTGCCCCAACACATTACCCGCCGCGAGTTGGGTTGATGAAAGAGTGACGTTGTCACCTTTTAATTTGAGGTTCTGTTTATCGCCGACCGTGCCCTGGGTATTCACACCGGCACTGAGTGTGCTGTTGCTGGCCTGCAACGTTCCACCAGCCTGCGCATCGATCTGCTTTCCGGCACGTAGCGTGGCATCTTTTATGCTGATATCCTGCTGCTTGCCTTGTAGCGCCACCGCATCCCCCGTCGCGCTCAGGTTGCCCTGAGCCACTGCATCGCCGATGCGCAAGGTTCCGTTTGCCGAAAGCGTAATATTACCGCTGCGGGCGCTGATGTTACCCAGGTTGACATCTACAAAATTATCATTGTAAATCAATACGATATTATTGATTTACATGCCGCCCAACGCGCCACTGTTCAGCGCCACTTTCACGCCATCCTGCGGCGCAGTCTGTGCCGTTATTGAACCATCCGCGTTGACCTGATTCGCTCCTAACACTAGCCGCACATCGTTGCCGTTTAGCCCGGCATCAATTTGCGCGGTGCGGGCAATCAGACTCAGATAATCGCTCTTACTCGCATCCAGCCCTTGCCCGCTGAGCGTGATATTGCCGCGCTGCACGTTGATGCTGTGTAAGTTCCCCTGAGCATCCAACTACGGCGAGCCCGTGGTTAAGGTGACATTAGGCGTATTGATAAACCCACAGCCATCGCACGTAATGCCGTTAGGGTTGGCAACAATCACGCTGGCCTGTTTACCACCGACCTCCAAGTATCCCGCCAATTGACTGCGCTGGGTGGATACCACTTCGTTAATGATGGCGTCGGCGGCTTTGCCTTTCAGGTTGGGGTTATTCTGAATCAGACCACTGAGTTGGGTTGCGGTAAGCTGATCGGTGCCGTTGTTGAGGATCAGCCCTTTTTATCCACGTTGAAGTCGTGATATTGGTTATGAGAAACGCCTGCCGCATTGGGTGTGGCAATGTTGATGACCGGCACACCGTTACCCGCTTTCTCAACTGAGGTGTTACCGGCCGCCACATTCACGCCTGCCGCAAAAGTCGGTAACAACGGTTGCCAGGCAATCAATCCCATAAGGAGATAAGCCATGTAGCGCTGCGCAGTGTTAATCGTTCTCATCCCTGACCTCTTGAAGGCACCTGGTACATTGATTAAAAAAATACCGACGATTAAAAAGCCATGCCGATGCGATAATAGGCAACCACCGCGTCGGGTTTCATCCAATCAGGATGGCTGAGCGGCCACCCCACCGTGATTTGCTGTGAAAGATGCGTGTTGGCAAGGCCCATGCCGAGTGCCACCCCCCCCCCCCACAGGTTTCCCGCGGCGTCACTGTCGGTGCGAGTGGCGACCAGATGACCGCCATCCAGCGCTGCGGTCAGGGTTAATTGCCCCAAATAGGGGATCTGCCGCGCACGCCAGTTGATCTCGTTACGCCAATAGCCGCCGCGATCGCCCAGCAGGTAGTGTTCTTTAAAACCACGTACCGAACTCTCCCCACCCAGCGTCACTTGCTCGCTGCCGTATAACGGATGGGGTGAATATTGGCCGTAGAAACTGGTGAGGTAGTTGACGCTCTCACTTAAAGGAAGGTAGTAGCTGGTCGCCAGCGTCATTTTATTGAACTGTGCACGGGGAGACTCCGCCGTGACGCCCGCATCGCTCTGTGCGCCAAACCAGCGCACGCTGCGGCTAAACGCCGGATTGAAGGTGGCGAGTCCGCCCCACAGCGACTGGCTGTGATTGACGCCGAACACCAGACTGCTTAACCGGCGGCTGCTGGATTGCAGCAGCACATCTTGCATGTAGTTATGCACGATGCGGTGCGTCATCCCTGCCGACAGGCTGGTCTTTGCGTCAGCGTTACGAAAAACCACGCGCGAAAGCGAAACACGGTGGGTTTGCGTATCGCCGGTAGAGCGCCAGAGATAATCGCGATTCAAGAAATCATTGCGATAACGCGTTTTGGCAAAGTCATAATTGGTGTTCCAATAACCGTACGGCAATGACACGCCGGTTTGCAGGCTGCGGGCATGGTGTGCATCGATAAAATCGCTGCTCTGCCCACCGCTGATCCGCCAGACCCATGATATTATCTGCCCACAGACCGCCATTAAGCTGATGTTCCCCCGTCGATTCTTGTCCGCTATTATCAAAGGCGATATTACCAGAGAGCGGCACGCGCGTCTAGCGCGTGAGTTTTACCTGAGAGAAGCCAGGCTGCTCGCCGGGCAGAATATCGATCTTGACCTGCTGCGTTGCAAGGCGATTGAGTTGCTCCATCCCTTGTTCAAGATCGCGCAGGTTGAGGATATCCCCTTTCCTGGCCGGTATTGCCATTCTCAGCGCACGTTCTTCACGATCGTTAATCGTGATGGTTTCAATGCGCCCTTCCAGCACCATTAAGGTTAATATGCCGGAAGACAAATCCTGTTCACGCAGAAAAGCGCGACTGGTGACATACCCCTGGGTGATATACCAATTACTGACGTCATGAATCAGTTGATTAATATCATTAACATTCAGGCAACGATTAATATACGATTCCGTCAGGCGTTGTTTATTATGTACTGACAATAAAGTGCTATTAACAAACTCGACCTGCCGAATGGTAAAGCAGGTACTATTAACGATAGGCGTTAACTGCACCGCAATAGGTTCAACCCGTCATTCCGCACCTGATTTTTCTTTTTTCGGGACTTGGCGGTATTCTGAAGTTCTGAATTTATTACTGCTTTTTGCAGACCAATCAGCATGAGTACTCCCCACGTTACCATCCGTAACCTTGATC
>NZ_JBPETA010000011.1:0-32064 GCF_051710365.1 Symbiopectobacterium sp.
ACAGCTATTTAGCCATACGGTTAGAGAACCGCGCTGCTTGAGGGCCTTGTTATAGGAGGGCCAGTTAGTGATTTTAAAATTTTGTTTTGCCATGGAGACCTGATTTTGAAACAACTATGGTGATCTGATCCGATGATTACCCAAACTTTCTATTTATTCAACAAAGCCCGAATAATGATGCGGTTAATTTCATATTGACTCTCCTTGCAATAACACGGCTTCAGGGAACAACATGGATTTGCACTAAATTAATTCGCTTTCTTATTATTTCATTGAATGATTAAAATCATAAAAGACAGCCACTTAAACACCATAGCTCAGCGACTCTGATTTGTTAGTTGCAAAAGAAAAAAAGTTAACCGGCGTAAAGCAAACCTGACGGTGAGGTAGATTTATGGGCGGGAATCATGCTGTTTTCTATTAACGAGAGATGCCGACTCATTAATGAATGCGCCACGCGTTGATAAATGCAGCGGAATGAAACGGTGCATTGGTCCGTGGTCAAAACCCACTTTCGCGTATGCCCAGTGCGGCAACACGTCGCCATATTGCACCCAGCAACGATTCTTTCTCACCTTGCAAAATAACGCTGCCGCGTAAAGGTTGTTGTGGCAATGGGGTTTCCGACACCAGCGAGAAGCGCACGCTGTAGTGAGCCTGCACCGGTTGGGGATATTGCTGGCTATCACGGCGCACAGCAATGGGGCCATGGCGGTCAGAGGCCAGCATTTCCTGTTGCAGGTAAGCGCTGCCAGTAGGCGCAATCGTCTGTAGGCGGACGACCTGACGTGGAAAGGCCGGGTCTTCTGCAAGGAAGACGCCCTCCATCTCTGGCTGGGTGCGCGTCAGGCGATCTTCGGGAATATAACCCATCACTCGCCCTTGACGGGGGTCTATGATCCGCAATAATAGAGGGGTATCGGCAGTCACCCAGCGGTCAGGGGTGGTATCCCGGGCAATATCGCGCACTACCCCGGCTTGTGGTGCACGTAACACTAAGCGTTGCTGTTGTGCGGCCAATCCCCGGTAGCGAGCCAGTGATTCCGCCAACTGCTGGTCGAATACCTGCGTTTCGCTGGCCGTCTCCTGTCGAGCGGCTCCCCGCCGTAACTGTTGCTGCAACAGTGCAATACGCTGGCGCTCAATCTCAAGACGGTAATCGAGATCGCTTGATCCCAGCTCCAGTAAGATGTCTCCGGCATTGACTTGCTGACCATCGGTCACATAGAGGCGTTTTACCTGTGCGGGCAGCGGTGAGTAAAGGGTACTGACATTGGCGGCTTCCAGTACCGCCGGGATATGCACACTGCCGCGCCAGGGATAAAGCAGAATAAACAGCACAAACAGGAAAAACAGTATGGTGCGCAACAGGGATGCAGGCTGTATGGATGACCGCATAGACCACCAGATATAGGCTTCTTTTAAGATAGGCAACGCAATAAACCAGGCAATCTCAATCAGCATCAGGCCGATACCGATCACCTTGATGAAAAAATGATATACCACCAATGCGATGCCAAAAAACAGGAAGAAACGCCAGATCCACGAGGCGTATCCCCAGATAAGCAGTTTACGTTGCAGGTTCGGCGACCAGGTTTCCGGCGGTGGATGTCCGTAGCCAAACAGGCTTTCACGCAGTCGCCAACGGCACAGGGCGTAAGCACGCTCCTGTAAGTTTTCTACGCGCCATAGATCGCTCAATAAAAAGTAACCGTCAAAGCGCATCAGGGGATTCAGGTTTACCGCCAGTGTGGTGACCCAGGTTGCACTGGAGAGCATAAAGGCCGCTGTGCGCATTGGACCATCGGGCAGTAACGCCCAAACCAACAGCGCAATCCCGGCCAGCAGCATTTCGGCCAGAATGCCGCCAGCGCCAATCAAGAGGCGTGAGCGCCGATCCTTGAGTTTCCAGGCATCGCTGACGTCGGTGTAGAACAAGGGAAACAAGACAATAAACGCCACCCCCATGCTCTGCACCCGGCAGCCAGCGCGCTTCGCCATAAAAGCGTGGCCCAACTCGTGAATGAATTTGGCAAACACCAATGACAGACCGAATACCGCCATGCCGGGCAAGCTGAAGAGATGAGGAAATGCATGGGTGTAGCGCACCCAGTCACGGCTGACCAGAAACAGGCCTAATGCCACTAACAGCGGAAACACGCCAATAAGAAAAAGTGGGCCATAGCGCTGTAACCAAGGCCAGCTACGATTTAGCATAGGGTCTGGACGCCACAAAGGAATGCGGAAAAACAGATATTGATGCAGTATCTTTTTCCACAGGCTGGTATGCAGTGCGCGCGCTTTGCCCAGATAGCGTTGGCGCTGCTCGGCATCCCCGGCGCTGACCAAATCGTGCTGACGCAAAAACTGCAACAGTTGCTCCAGTTCCTTTACCCGCAACGGTAAACCCGGTTCCTGATTGGCAGCGGCCAGAATCTGCTGCAATTGAATAGCATCGCCGACATCCAACTCGATACGCAATGCGGCCAGCATCGGGTCCGCCAGTTCCATTAACCGTTCGCCTGTGCGCACGGGTTTTCCCGTCCAACGGTCCGCGTCGGCGAATACGGCGATACCCTCTCGATCGGCACGGATCTCCGCGCGGTTAAGCAGGGCAGTGGCATAATCACGCTCGGCGCGCTTTTGTGCTACCTGAGCAGACAGGAAATCCAGACGCGCTTTGGAATCCACATCCTGAAACGCACGCTGTGAGCTGGCGCGGTATTCCGCTTCGGCGACGTTAAGTGCTTGCTCAGCCACATCAGCTTGTGCTTTTAGGGTGGTGTCATCAAAACGTACCAGTACATCGCCCTGATGGACACGTTGGTTCGGTTGTACGACGAAAGATTGAATCACGCCATCCAGCGGAGCCGCCACGACGCGGCCCTGATGAGGGACAACTTCCGCAGGCGCGAGCACAGACTGACGTACCGGAATAAACAGGCAGGCGACGACCAGCAGCAGCGGCACAGCGATTTTCCAGCCAGCCCGGTGCTTGCGCCAGCGCGAGGTTTGTGGCGCAAGCGCCAACCAGGCATGACTAAAGGCGCCACCGAGCTGCTCTGCCAGTACCCGATCGGCGTTTTGCCACGGCTGCTCACGCGCATACCAGATGGCCCCAAAGGTGTTACCTTTACGATCGGTTAGCGGTGACCACAGCGCTTCGGGAGCGGATAACGTTTGCCAGTCACGACGGCTCTGTTCATCAAGCAGTGTGGCCTCGATCACCGAGCATTGCTGAAATCTGTCTTTATCTGCTGCTTGCAATTGGGTACAAGCGCGCTCAATAAACGCGACAAACGGGGCATGAGGCGCAGGCTGTGTTACACCGGTCACTGCGCGTACCCGACCATTAATGATCAAGGACGCGTGGCGAAAGCCAAAAAGAGGCTGGCTGTCGTTGACGATACAATACGCCAACTCGTCGCTGGTGGCCGCTGCGCGAGCCTGACGTTCTACATCAAGAAAACGGGCGAAGACTGCGGCACTGGCCGTGGTGGACGAGTCGGGACGGGTCACTTCGCCTCCGGGAACTGCGCAGTACCACTCATTCCAGCCATCAGGCTCTGATCAGGGTGTGTAAGGGAGCCGGTCAGACCGAGGGTCTAGCTGCTCTCATCAATACGCTCCCCCAGCCTTGCCACTGTGGCTTGCAGCGGCTTGCCCGTTTCGTCGGGTGTGAACGTGAAGGTTAAACCGGGCCTTAATACTGACAGCAGGCGTGACGACACCAGCAAATTAATTTCCAGATGGCGGTTATTCACGACATCCAGCAGCGGTGCTCCCTGCGCGACACTCTCATAGGTCTGGGCGCGGCGTTTAACGACTTGTCCGTCAAAGGGGGCGCTGATACGACAACGGTTGACTTAAATCTGGTACACCTGACTTTCCGCTTGTGCCTGAGCAAGATGGGCGGCCGACAATGCCACGGCGTGTTTACCGACGGATTTCAGTTGGGCCAGTTGCTGGTTTTGGTTCAATTCAGCCTCTGCCGCACGCGTTGCCGCTTGTGATGCGTTGAGTTGCGCTTGATAAATGGCACAATCAAAACGCACTACTACGTCGCCTTTTTTAAAGGCTTCCCCTTCCTTGAACGGCATCTCAACAATGCGTCCCGGCAGATCGCTGGAGAGGGTGGCTTGATCGACCGCGATCAAAATACCGCGTGCTTGAGTATCGGTGCGGTTAATCGGTGCATTGCCAGCGACAGTGGGGGCGAGCAACGGATCCGAGACATTCGCTCGCGCTGGCTGAAGCAGTGAACCAAGCAAAAGCAGACCTACCGTACAGTGGTAACCCAACATGTTAACTCTATTCACTCTCGCCTGCCTTTGCTGCGAAGGTCGTGTTTAACACCGGGAATACACGATGGAATTCGGTGTTACGTTTTGTTAATTGTTTGTATTTTAATGTTTCGCAGTATAGCAAATGGAGCCAAAGGCGGAAGAGGAAGCCAATCGGTTACGGGAAAAATCCTGGTGAGATAGCGACATTCGCACCTGTAATTTCACGCTTCAAGCCCGGCCTCATCGCTGAAGGGCGTTCCCTTAAAATTTCATTGCGCTGGTTATGAAATAATCATTTTCACACAGGTTGTCGCTATCTTGGCAACCTACATAGTCGTGAAATGATGAGTAATCAACGAAAGGTACAAGCGTAATGATGATAAAAAATGGCGGGATCACCCTATCACCGCAAGTGAATGGAACAAGGACCACCAGCATCGGGGACAGTGATATGAATACCCGTACTGAGCCAACAAAAGCGACACCGAAAGGCAAACTGCAACGGCTGTTATCGGGCATCAGCAACCGTTCTTGCTCCCTTTCTAATACTGTAAAAAATGTATTTGTCGGTATCGGTGAAGTTTTCAAGGCCATCACGGCGAAATGGAGAAGGGATGCGTCCACCCCGGCGCGTATGCCGATGCAAAAGGCTTCCGCTACTGATGCGATGGCTCAGTACAATAAGCTGCTGTTAGATTTGGTCTCTGGCGAGAGTGCGAACACGGTGACGCCAAAAAACATCTTGAGTCCGCTGCTTAACGATGGAAAGCCAGTTCCTAGTGATAGTAACAGTGACAGCGATAAAGATAAAAAAATGATTTTTGATTACCTCCTTAAAAATCCAACGAGCCATTTGTTTAGCAGCGACAATATCCGTTGTCAGGCGATTACATTTATTTCGACAAGCCTATTTCGCTGGTTCGACAGGGTGACGATCTCTTATTTATCACCAATCCTATGGAAGGACGGGCGATCTCCAGGGTGAAGATTGATACGCGTATTGGAACCAATGTGGAGTTCCGTGGTGAAACCGCCATGAAGGTTTTGCGAGACAAAACGCTAACATTCACGAGTCTGGCCGATCTATGCCAAAAAATGACCGTAAATCCGCAACGTAATATCAAGGCGATGCAAACAGGAAACGCACTCGCCAATGCGTTTAATGCGAATAAAAAAGAGGCCGCATTTTTACTGTATGGACAACACAGAGATCGTTTTAATGCATTCGTTACGGTGACGGGGGCAGGGGATTGTGTTTCTAAGTTCGACTATGCAGCGCTGGCGCATCCGACCCAATGGTACAGCGCTGAGGCGAGCAGAGAAAATGTGCATTCTAGAGCGAATGTTGTGCCAGACCATGTGTCATCCAGTGTGTCTGACAAGACTCTGTCGGCCATACGCCGCACTATCAGTCCTGGGCCGGGACATGTGTTGGCAATGGCTAAACGTTTTGATGTGCAACCGTCTATTACTGACAATGCTTCGGTTAAGCACGATGCACCAACCCGCAAGCAGAAGATATCTTCTAAGATTCAGGACCTGCAAAATACATTGACTGCGAATATTAACCAGAACAAACCGCTAGGTGGCGGTATTCGCCAACGCTAGCGGTGAGTCGTAAGAGAAAACGCCCTATCCCTTGGGGGATACGGGTTATTGCGTCGATCAAAAGAAGGTTAACACGCGCAGATTGACACGGTCGTCATCGGGTTCGCCGCTTTGTTTACCTCGTGCATATTCAACGGAGACCATGGCGCTGTTAGGACTGGCTATCTGGCTGTACTCAGACGTAAACCCATCCCGTAAGCGCTGCCGTGCACTTCTTTTTGTTCTAACGCTGTCGGTTTCTAGAGCCCAACGGCGCCCAGTGAGCCAAAGGCGTAAGGCATCAGTGCATTACCAAAGGTCGGTGCCCAGGAAAAGGCGCCTAATGGCTGTGGAAGGCCCACTTCTGCACGCCCTACCAACGCACTGTCGCCACTCATCGTGCCGGAGTCGAAAGCGGAGATCCAACTTGAATCGCCCATAGAAACCTGCTCGGAAGAGGGCAATACGTTATTGAATGCCGTTTGTGCCAATCCCGCCAGAGAGAGCTGCACCTTGCCGTCAGCCAACCCCTGGCTGTAGTTCATGGTCAATTCCAGTTTTTGAAAATCGGGTTTGGCACCGTCTTTGCTCATGGGGAGGTCAACGCTTCCATTTCTGGCTCCGAGCCCATCTATACCGAAAGAGGCGGTCAGGGAGGAAGAAAAACGGGAGGCGTAATCCGTCGTGACATCGAACGACTGCGTCAGACGCAAGATACGCAGCTTATCCTGTGTGAAAGGGATATCGAGGTTGTTGAGTTGCAGATTCTGCTGCTCATTCTGAATATCCAAAGCCATCAGCGTCGACGTATTGATGTCGCGGGCGCGCAGCCAATGGTATCCCACGCGGGTTGAAAAACGGTGATACCGATCGCGGGTGGTGACTGCCGTTTCCGATGTCGGTTTGGTGCGGCTATCAACCCCTTCAAGGTTTAGCCAGAAACCGTCGGTGCCCAAGGGGACGACAAGCCCAAGCGCGAACTGTCGGCTGCACGATTCGCTGTCCATGATGAGATCATCGCTGCGTGGATAACCGTTCAAACGCATATAGAGCTGATCGCCCAAACCGGTGATGTTGTTGAGCTCTCCGCCGACGCCGAGTGAATATTTGCCAAGCTCATCAGACTGCCCGTTATCGAGTGAGACACTCCCGGTGATAGGGCTATAACGCCCATCGACGATCAGCACGGTTGATCCCGGTTTGCTTCCCGGTTGCAGGGTGGATTTGAGCATTACACCCGGCGTATCGCCCGCTAGCAGTAAACGACGTTCGAGCATGCTACGCGTAAGGCGCTTTTCTCCTACCAGCGGAGCCAGCAAGCTTTTCATACGGCGGCGCGCCGTGATCGGAAAGGCGGAAGCATCGATTTTTTCAATAAAACCATCGGTGATAATTACCCTTAGCGGTGCGCCGTCATTAATTTGCTGAGGTGGCAAGGTGACACGCGTTAGCAGGTAGCCTGCCTTGGTATACGCTGCTTCCAACTCTCGTGCCGCAGCAAATAGCAGGACAGCCGAGACTCTCTTGCCTTTCAGCGTGGACTCAATGCGGGCCGTTTCTTGCGCCAGTTCAGGGTAGCCGCCTTTAACAATGAGACCTGATGGTACAAAGTACAACTGTTCTGAACCTTGTGGCGCATGCAGACCCGTGGTTGCTGGCAATGTGATCCTCCCGCTGTCCCGCTGTTGAACGGGGGCATAAGAGGGTTGCGCTAATTGGCACGCTGATGGCGCAGCCGATGCTGCGTTTGTGCTGAGGCCGATACCGATGCACAGGCTGAGCAGTGTCGGTGACAAAAATGCTGATGAAAATAAAGATGATACTCGCATCAAAAATCTCTTTTTATTATTTGCCTGAGCAAGAAAGTGCGTAGTCCGCGCCTAACATACATACTGCGCCTGCAAGGCGAGGTTCGACAGTGGCCATAACGTCATTATTGGCACTGCTGCCACCCGTTTGTCCCTGTGTCGTCGGGGCCGTAGTGGTATCGTGCGTGACAACCATGTTGGAGCCTGTCAGCTGTTGCGCCAGGTTTTGCGTAGCGAAATGGTTACCAATATTGGCCGCGAGCGGTAAATCAGTGGGGATTGGCAGATCGACGGTTAATGCCCCATTCACATAGGTAATGTTGTAGTTGGCAAGGCGATCGCCCACAGCATTTTCAGCCACTACAGCATATTGCCCCACCGCCGCTGAACGATCGGCACCTGAACTCGAGATGGTTACCGACTCGACGCTATCTCCGTTCAACAGGCCGTTAGCCTGATAGCTGAGCGTTGCCGTTTGACCATAAAGCTTGCTGGCGTTATCAGCGCTAATGGTGAGTGCCGCTGGGGTAACGGTCAGCGTGCCCTCTTTATAGCTGATGGTGTAGTTGCCCAGTTTGCTGCCGGTGGCATCGCTGGCGGTGATGCCGTAGCTGCCGACGTTGGCGGTGCTGGCGTTACCGGCGCTGGTCAGGGTTAACCCGTTAATCGTATCGCCGTTCACCAGTCCTTCAACGGTATAACCAAGATTTGTATTGCTACCGTAGATCTTGCTGGCGTTATCAGCGCGGATGGTGAGCGCCACCGGGGTAACGGTTAACGTGCCATTGTTGTAGCTGATGGTGTAGTTGCCCAGTTTGCTGCCGGTGGCATCGCTGGCGGTGATGCCGTAGCTGCCGACAATGGCGCTGGTGGCGTTGCCGGCGCTGGTCAGCGTCAGTTCGTCAATCGTATCACCGTTGACCAGCCCCTCAGCGCTATAGCTGAGGTTTGCGCTGTTGCCTTAGATCTTGCTGGTGCTATCGGCACTGATAGTGAGCGCCGCCGGGGTGACGGTCAGCGTGCCATCGTTATAGCTGATGGTGTAGTTACCCAGCTTGCTGCCGGTAGCGTCGCTGGCCGTGATGCCGTAGTTGCCGACGTTGGCGCTGGTGGCATTACCGGCGCTGGTCAGCGTCAGTCCGTCAATCGTATCACCGTTCACCAAACCTACAGCGGTATAACCGAGGTTTGCACTGTTGCCGTAGATTTTGCTGGCGTTGTCAGCGCTGATGGAGAGCGTCGCAGGTGTGACGTTCAGAACGCCACTGTTATAACGGATCGTGTAGTTGGACAACCCGACACCGCCGGCGCTACTCACCGCGAGACTGTAGCTGCCTACGTCGGCAGTGGGGGAGAAACCTGAGCTTGTATAGGTCATCGAGGTAATATAATCCCCGTTGACTAACCCGGAAGCGGTATAGGAAGCGAGGGGGAATAAGCTGTCATAGACCTTGTTAATGTTATTCGCGGTGATGGTCAGCAGTGCGGGCGTGACAGTGCCGCCAAGGCTGATGATGTTTGCCGCTTGTCCGCTCGCGTTAATGGCGGTCAGCCCTGCGGTGCTCAATGTGTGAACGCCAACGCTGTCTGTAAGCTGAAGCCCATCGGTTAAACGGCCGCTTATCACGTTCCAGAAACCGGCACCATAATAGGTTGTCGTTGGTGTTGTGCCGTAAACGGCATTCTGTGCCACGCCGACGATGCCCGAGAAACCGAACAAATTAGGTGCTGCGGTGCCCGTTGCTGGTGCCCATACGGTGCTGTCCAATGCGCTAAAGTTACTGGCGTCTTTCATTTGCGCCGTGGTGAGCCCATATAATGTGCCGGTATTATTGCCAGTAGAGCCCACAGCCAATGAGGAGCTGGTTTGCGTATTCCAGTAAAGGTTACGCAACGTCCCAAAGTTATTGTACCCTACCAGTCCGCCATTGAAGGTCGGAGCGGTGCTGTAGGTTAGGGTCGTTGCTGCATAGCTATTGGATACCGTGCCATTGGAGTTCATACCCACCAAGCCGCCGACCCAGGAGTTAATACCGGTGTGCATACTGCTGGTGGTGTAGACATTGTTCAATGTGCCCTAGTTTGTCCCCACCAATCCGCCGATAAAAGATGCTGTGCCGCCCATCCCAGATGCAGTAATGCTACCTGATGCGTAACTCTGGTTAAGATTGGCCCCAAAGGCGTTATTCCCTACCAGGCCACCGACATTCTGTGAGCCGTTGCCTGCCGTACCAGAAAGATTGATGGAGCCATCGGCATAGCTTTGCGAAATATTTTTATTATTCTGGCCGACAAGCCCGCCCCAATAGGAACCATTTGCGCTGTTGGTCGCCGTAATGTTGGCACCGGAATAGCTGTATTTGACGGTGCCTGCATTGAGCCCAACCAGCCCACCCATATAGGTGGTGGCTGTGGAGGTGTGCGTCAAGGTACCGGCCGCAGAGGCATAGGCAATCGTGCCGGTGTTATAGGCAGCTAACAAACCGGCATAGAAGGTGGCGGTGGATGAGCCGGTTAATTGCGCCGCGGTCAGCGCGATATTTCTGATGGTGCCAGTATTGTAGCCAAACAGACCTACATACGTATCTGCACTGGTGATTTTCAGATTAGAGATGGTGTTGCCAAGACCGGTGAAGGTGCCGCTAAATGCCGTGCCTTGTGATGTTCCGACAAGGGCATTGCTGTAGGTGGTGCCGTTGGCATTCACATTTTGCGCCAGCGCATAACGACCCGATAATCCGGTGGTGTCGATGGCATCCAACTGCGCCATCGAGCGTATCAGCGTGTAATTCTCGCCGCCGATAGAGAGTGACGAATTGGCGCCAGACAGGGTGACGGATTTGCCCGATAGCAGCGTATAGTCTTTTCCACTGCCATAATTAAGTGCCAGAACCGCCTTGGTGCCGGTGGCAGCGATATTGCCATTAAGGGCAATGTTGCCCGCAGCTTCCAGCGTTAACGTAGTATTGGCAGACCAGCCAATATTGCTGGCGACGGTAATATCACCGCTCTGTGTACCGCTTGAGCCTGTCGAGACGGTCACATTCGCCAATGCAAGCGCCCCTTGCAGGGTACCCGTATTAATCACGCTATCATCGGCGCTGGCGCTGAACCCTGATCCTGTATCGGCGGCCGATGAGATAATCACATTGTGTGGATCGAGCAGCAAGTTACCGTATTTACCACTGTCTGCAGACAGATCGGTTTTGCCCGTGTAAGCCAGAGTCGCTTTGCCGGAGACTTCCGTTTCGCCACCGCTGCCAGCACCGGCGCCGCGCGCTGATGTTGCCCGCAAAGTGGGTATGCTTATCTGACCACACGACAACATTACCGCCGTTGCCATCGGTGGTTGCATCCGCTTTTACCACGGTGGTCGCATCGAGCGTAGTGGTCGTGGCGCGCTGTGTGCTGCCTTTGCCTTGACGTTCATCGCCAATGTTGACTGTGCCACCGCACGTTTTACCGGAGGCATCCACCGTGGCACCCGCCAAGACAATCGAATCGCCGGTAATGTTCACCTTATCGCCATTGCCCTGCGCTGCGGTAACGGTGCCCGATACGGCAACGTTGCCACCCTCGCCGCCGCCAATGGTGATCGCCCCGTTTTGGCCACCCACGCTGTTGGCTTCGACCACGCCAGAGAGATTGATGGCGTTGCGTACCGCATTACGCGCGGTTGCGGCCGTCATGATAACGGCTCCGCCGTTAGCCGATACGGTTCCGTTATTCTGAATTAATGCCTCTTTCACACCGGAAGTGCTTGGTACGGCAACTTGGAGGAAACCATCGCCAGAGAGATCGAGCGTCGCTTTCTCGGCAGCCCCCAAACCCACTTTTCCTACCGGTACATTGATAAGCCCGTCATTTTTTACGCTCCCCCCCAGCAAGGCCGCATATCCGCCGCGTCCTACGCTGATGACCCAGGCATTACTCACCTCTGCCGAGTTTCCATTTCCGGTAAACTGACGTTTCCATTTAAGGAAATCTTCATCTTTAATGTCCAGCGTGGAGGCGACAAACCCGCCGCCTACCTTGACGGAACCAGAGGAGGTGATCGCAATGCTGTTCGGGTTAATCAGATAAACCTGTCCGTTCCCGGTGACTGCTCCGGCGATCGAAGAGCGAGTGGAGCCGGTTACTCGATTGAGGATGGCAGAGGAACTGCTCGGCTGGATAAAATTAATGGATTGACCCTGACCGACAGAGAAACTGTTCCAGTTAACAATGGCAGTATTGGATTGTTGAGTTACCGTCATCGCATTGCCGTTTCCGCCAATCGATACGTTACCCGCTGCGACCGTGGCACCGCCAGGCAACTCTCCGCCCAGTGTGGGTGCGGTGATAGCGGTGCTTACCAAGAGTGCGATGATACGTTTGTTGAACCTGGTGTTAATTTTGCTGTGCTGCGCATAACAAGATGTTACTAAAAAAGGTGATGTCATTAGCATCATTCCTAAAAATGGTGATAGTTGTAAATTTCGTTTCCTTATTATCACACTCTAATTTTACGGTAAATTTACATTTATAGTCATTTGGTTACAAAATTAGCAAGTGATCGATGTGTAAGGATTAAATGCTGATTCGGTGTGCTATTTGTTGTGTTAAATGGCGCGCGTCACTGCGATATGGAGCGTTTTTTGCCAATTGAGTTTCTTAAAAAATGCATACGACTTTAATGCTGTTTTTTTCAGCGTTCTTGCGGCTGAATGAGCCGTTTTTCTCTGTTTTTTGTGGGCGCGCGGCGGGCTGTTTTTCAAGGGTTGACAACTGTCTTTTCTTTTCAATAAAATAGAGAAATATTTCAGATCTTATCCTCGCATCATCTCTGATTGATAGCTTGCTTTTTCACGGTTGGCGGCGTACTATTTGCCACGTTTTCGGACGCGGGGTGGAGCAGCCTGGTAGCTCGTCGGGCTCATAACCCGGAGGTCGTCGGTTCAAATCCGGCCCCCGCAACCAAATCACTTCTTTCGCTTAAGTTTTTTTTCAAATGAACTGTGAGTGGCGGCTATGACACCCACAGCGGTTTTTTGAAAAAATCCTTGCGAGAAGTAATGCCGCAGCCTGTTGCGGTATATAGGGTCCAGTTGCATAAAGCCCCGATATTTCGGGGTTTTTTGTTATTTGGCAACAACATGACTGGGCTTTTAGCCCTTTTTTTATGTCTTGGGGGTGGGCTTGTCCACATTAGAACAGAAATTGACAGCGATGATCTCGGCACCCGTTGAAGCATTAGGCTACGAATTGGTGGGCGTTGAGTTTGTCCGTGGTCGCCAATCGACGCTGCGTATCTATATTGATAGTGAAGACGGCATCACAGTTGATGATTGTGCTGATGTCAGCCACCAGGTGAGTGCGGTGCTGGATGTTGAAGATCCCATTACGGTTGCCTATAACCTGGAAGTGTCATCACCTGGCCTGGATCGTCCTTTATTCATCGCAGAACATTACGTGCGTTTCCTCGGCGAAGAAGTGACCCTGGTGCTGCGCATGGCGGTACAAAACCGTCGTAAATGGGCGGGAATTATCAAATCCGTTGAAGGTGAGATGATTACCGTAACAGTGGAAGGCAAAGATGAAGTGTTCGCACTGAGCAACATCCAGAAGGCGAACCTGGTACCCCACTTTTAAAGTTTGGATGAGGCAACTAGGATGAACAAAGAGATTCTGGCTGTTGTTGAAGCAGTTTCCAACGAAAAAGCCGTTCCGCGCGAAAAAATTTTTGAAGCACTGGAAACTGCGCTAGCGACAGCGACAAAGAAAAAATACGAACAGGAAATTGACGTTCGGGTTTGCATCGATCGCAAAACCGGCGATTTCGATACGTTTCGCCGTTGGGTTGCTGTTAACGAAGTGACGCAACCGACGCGTGAAATCACGTTGGAAGCAGCCCAATTTGAAGATCCGAGCATCGAGCTCGGCGGTTACATAGAAGACCAGATCGAATCGGTCACGTTTGACCGTATCACCACGCAAACGGCTAAACAGGTTATCGTGCAGAAAGTACGTGAAGCTGAACGTGCCATGGTGGTCGATCAGTTCCGTGAGCAAGAAGGCGATATTGTCACTGGCGTGGTTAAAAAAGTGAACCGCGACAACATTTCGTTGGATCTGGGCAACAACGCAGAAGCGGTGATTGGCCGTGAAGATATGCTGCCGCGTGAAAACTTCCGTCCGGGCGACCGTATTCGCGGCGTGCTGTACTCAGTAAGACCAGAAGCGCGTGGCGCACAGCTGTTTGTCAGCCGTTCTCGCCCTGAAATGCTGGTGGAACTGTTCCGCATCGAAGTGCCGGAAATTGGCGAAGAAGTTATCGAGATCAAAGCGGCTGCTCGCGATCCGGGTTCTCGCGCTAAAATCGCAGTGAAAACCAACGACAAGCGTATCGACCCAGTGGGGGCGTGCGTGGGCATGCGCGGTGCGCGTGTACAGGCCGTATCCAGCGAACTGGGCGGCGAACGCATTGATATCATTCTGTGGGACGATCATCCGGCACAGTTCGTCATCAACGCCATGGCACCGGCAGACGTCGTTTCCATCGTGGTTGACGAAGATACCTGCACCATGGATATCGCCGTAGAGTCCAGCAACCTGGCACAGGCGATCGGTCGCAACGGGCAGAACGTGCGTCTGGCTTCCCAACTGCTGAAACAGCATCGTTCAGATGACCGCTGGGAACTGAACGTGATGACCGTGGAAGACCTGCAAGCCAAGCATCAGGCTGAAGCACACGCGGCAATTGACGTATTTACCAAGCACCTAGATATCGACGAAGAGTTTGCCACCGTGCTGGTTGAAGAAGGTTTCTCCTCACTTGAAGAACTGGCCTATGTGCCTATCAAGGAACTCCAGGAGATCGATGGTCTGGATGAGGAAACCATCGAAGCACTGCGTGAACGTGCCAAAGCGGCATTGACCACGTTGGCGTTGGCGCAGGAAGAGAGCCGTGGGAGTGGCCAACCGGCGGAAGATTTGCTCAGTTTACCGGGTTTACCGCGCGAGTTGGCGTTCACTCTCGCAGCGCGTGGAGTATGTACGCTGGAAGATCTTGCTGAGCAGGGCGTTGACGACCTGACAGATATTGAAGGGCTGAACGATGAGAAGGCCGGTGAGTTGATCATGGCCGCCCGTAATATCTGCTGGTTCGGCGACGAAAACGAATAACGACACTGTAGCAGGAAAGGAACAGCATGACAGAAGTGACCATACAATCGCTGGCCGTAGAGATTCAGACTCCGGTAGACCGCCTGATACAGCAATTTGCTGATGCGGGAATTACCAAGTCTGCATCGGATAACGTGTCCCAGCAGGAAAAAGAGACGCTGCTGGCGCATTTGAACCGCGAACGCGGTTCTGCGGCCGGTAAGTTGACTCTGCAACGTAAAACGCGTAGCACCTTGAATATTCCGAGCACTGGCGGAAAAAGTAAATCAGTGCAGATTGAAGTCCGCAAAAAACGCACGTATGTTCAGCGCGATCCGCTGAACAGTCAGCAGGCTGAAGAAGAAGAGCGTGCACGGCAGGAAGCGGAAGAACTGGCTCAACGTGAAGCTGAAGAGCAGGCCCAACGCGAAGCTGAAGCAAAAGCTCAGCGTGAGGCGGCTGAAAAAGCGAAGCGTGAAGCTGAAGAGCAAGCCAAGCGAGAGGCCGCTGAAAAAGCCAAGCGTGATGCAGCGGAAAAAGAAAAAGTGAGCAACCAACAAAATACCAGTATGACGAAATCTGTTCCGGCGACAGAGAAGGTCCGCCGCGAGGCAGAGGCTGCTGAACTGAAGCGTAAAGCTGAAGATGCCGCTCGCCGCAAGGTCGAAGAAGATGCCCGCCGCGTTGCTGAAGAAGCACGTCGCATGGCGGAAGAAAATGCTGCCAAATGGGCCAGCGAGACGCCGAGCAGTGAAGAAGAGGATAGCACTGACTATCATGTAACCACTTCCCACCATGCCCGCGTTGCAGAAGATGAAAACGATCGCGAAGTCGAGAGTAATCCTCGTGGCCGCACCCGCAGCGCCAAAGTCACCAAGCAGAAGAAAGGCAACCGCCTGTCTGAAAGCAAGGCTGATCGTGAAGAAGCGCGTGCCGCAACTCGCGGTGGCAAAGGTAAACGTAAACCTAGCTCGTTGCAGCAGGGCTTTAACAAGCCGGTTCAAGCGGTTAACCGTGACGTGATGATCGGTGAAACCATTACCGTTGCCGAGCTGGCGAACAAGATGGCGGTGAAAGGCTCTCAAGTCATCAAGGCGATGATGAAGCTGGGTGCCATGGCAACCATCAACCAGGTTATCGATCAGGAAACGGCACAATTAGTGGCAGAAGAGATGGGCCACAAGGTCATCCTGCGTCGCGAAAATGAGCTGGAAGAAGAGGTAATGAGTGACCGTGATACGGGTGTCGCTGCGGAAGCGCGCGCACCGGTCGTGACCATTATGGGGCACGTTGACCACGGTAAAACCTCTCTGCTGGACTACATCCGCTCCACCAAAGTGGCGGCGGGCGAAGCGGGCGGGATCACCCAGCACATCGGTGCCTACCACGTTGAAACTGAAAATGGCATGATCACCTTCCTGGATACCCCGGGCCACGCCGCGTTTACCGCGATGCGTGCACGTGGTGCGCAGGCAACGGATATCGTGGTGTTGGTGGTTGCAGCCGATGACGGTGTGATGCCGCAGACCATCGAAGCCGTTCAACACGCCAAAGCGGCCAAGGTGCCGGTGGTGGTTGCGGTCAACAAGATTGACAAGCCAGAAGCCGATCCGGATCGCGTCAAAAATGAACTGACGCAATACGGCATCATCCCTGAAGAGTGGGGTGGCGATTGCCAGTTTGTTCCTGTGTCAGCCAAAGCCGGTACGGGCATTGACGATCTGCTTAACGCGATTCTGCTGCAAGCAGAAGTGTTGGAACTGACGGCTATCCGTAAAGGTATGGCAAGCGGTGTGGTCATTGAATCCTTCCTGGACAAAGGCCGTGGCCCGGTAGCAACGGTACTGGTACGCGAAGGTACGCTCAACAAGGGCGATATCGTGCTGTGCGGTTTTGAGTATGGCCGCGTGCGCGCCATGCGTGATGAGCTGGGCCGTGAAATTACCGAAGCGGGTCCGTCCATTCCGGTAGAAATCCTCGGCATGTCCGGTGTTCCGGCTGCGGGTGATGAAGCCACCGTGGTGCGTGACGAGAAGAAAGCCCGTGAAGTGGCGCTCTATCGTCAAGGTAAATTCCGCGAAGTGAAACTGGCGCGTCAGCAGAAATCCAAGCTGGAAAACATGTTCGCCAACATGACTGAAGGCGAAGTGTCCGAACTGAACATCGTGATGAAAGCCGACGTTCAGGGCTCCGTGGAAGCGATTGCCGATTCGTTGCAGAAACTCTCCACCGACGAAGTGAAAGTGAAGATTGTGGGCTCCGGCGTTGGTGGGATCACCGAAACTGACGCGACGCTGGCTGCGGCATCCAACGCTATCATTCTGGGCTTCAACGTCCGTGCCGATGCTTCTGCTCGCCACATTGTCGAAGCGGAAAGTCTGGATCTGCGTTACTACTCCGTCATCTATGATCTGATCGACGAAGTGAAGCAGGCGATGAGCGGTATGCTGGCACCGGAATACAAGCAAGAGATCATCGGTCTGGCCGAAGTTCGCGATGTGTTCAAATCACCGAAGTTTGGCGCAATCGCTGGCTGTATGGTGACGGAAGGTATCGTGAAACGTCACAACCCGATTCGTGTGCTGCGTGACAACGTGGTTATCTATGAAGGCGAACTGGAATCTCTGCGCCGCTTCAAAGATGACGTTAACGAAGTGCGTAACGGCATGGAATGTGGTATCGGCGTTAAGAACTACAACGACGTGCGTGTTGGCGATAACATCGAAGTGTTCGAAGTTATCGAGATTAAACGTACTATCGCCTAACCTGTCAGGGTAGGGCGAGACGCGCAACGTTTGCACGTCGTATTGACTTATAGGGGGCCTAGTGCCCCCTGATTTTTCCTTGAGGACTCGATTATGGCTAGAGAATTCAGTCGCACTCAGCGCGTGTCGCAAGAGATGCAGAAAGAAATCGCCATTATTCTTCAGCGTGAAGTGAAGGATCCGCGCATTGGCATGGCGACGGTTTCTGGTGTCGATCTGTCACGCGATTTGGCGTATGCCAAGGTATTTGTGACGTTTTTGAACGATAACGAACCTGAGCAAGTAAAAGCGGGCATCAAGGCATTGCAAGATGCCTCCGGTTTTATTCGTGTACTGCTCGGTAAGGCAATGCGTTTGCGCGTGGTGCCGGAATTGACTTTTGCCTACGACAACTCGTTGGTGGAAGGGATGCGGATATCCAACCTGGTGACCAACGTCTTGCGCAATGATGCCGAGAAGCGTTCTGCCAACGGTGACGACGATCGGGAGGATTGATGAGTCGTCCTCGTCGTCGCGGCCGTGATATCCACGGCGTATTATTGCTGGATAAACCGCAAGGCGCGTCATCCAATGACGTGCTGCAAAAGGTAAAACGCATTTTTAATGCCAACCGTGCCGGACACACCGGTGCGCTGGATCCGCTGGCTACCGGAATGCTGCCGATCTGCCTGGGGGAAGCCACCAAGTTCTCTCAGTATTTGCTGGATTCGGATAAGCGTTACCGGGTAATTGCTCGTCTGGGGCAGCGTACCGACACCTCCGATGCCGATGGAAATGTGGTGGAAACGCGCGCGGTGACGTTTACCGCGCAGGCGTTGGCGGAGGCACTGGAACGTTTTCGTGGCACCACGCAGCAGGTGCCATCGATGTATTCCGCGTTGAAGAATCAGGGCCGCCCGCTGTATGAGTATGTGCGTCAGGGGATCACTGTCCCGCGTGAAGCGCGCGATATCACCGTGTATGAACTGCTGTTTATTCGTCACGATGGGGATGAGCTGGAGCTGGAAATTCACTGTTCCAAAGGCACCTACATTCGTACCATCATTGACGATCTCGGTGAAATGCTCGGCTGTGGTGCCCATGTGACTTATCTGCGTCGCGTGCAGGTTGCCACTTATCCGGCAGAGCGCATGGTCACATTGGATCAACTGCAAGCCCTGTTGGCGCAAGCGGAAGGGAAATCCCTTGAAGCGGTGCTGGATCCTCTACTGATGCCGATGGACAGCCCGGTCAGCAATTATCCTGAGGTGAATCTGCCGCCAGCCGTGGCGGGTTATCTCAAACTCGGGCAGGCTGTTGCGGCGGCTAACGCCCCCGCTGAAGGGATGGTGCGCATCACTGAAGGTGACGCCCATGTGTTCATTGGTATGGGGATTATCGATGATGCCGGACGCGTGGCACCCAAGCGTCTGGTGGTCGAATTCTCGGAATAAGGCTTACCGTGTCTGCCTTGCGATCGGCCATGGCTGAGAGTAGAATGGCGCGGCCTATTTTTAATAGGTTACATAGGTCGCTGAATTAGAGATCGGCACCTGTTTTTTTATCTATACTGTTTTGGAGTATTACAATGTCTCTAAGCGTTGAAGCTAAAGCAAAAATCGTCGCAGAATTCGGTCGTGGCACTAACGACAGTGGTTCTACCGAAGTGCAGGTTGCTCTGTTGACCGCGCAGATTAACCATCTGCAAGGCCACTTTTCCGAGCACAAAAAGGATCACCACAGCCGTCGTGGTCTGCTGCGTATGGTTTCTCAGCGCCGTAAGCTGCTGGACTACCTGAAGCGTAAAGATGTAGCGCGTTATGCTACCCTGATCGAGCGTCTGGGTCTGCGTCGCTAATCTGGCGAGTTTCAGTGGAAAGGGGCCTCATAGGACCCCTTTCTTCTAGGAAGTGCTTGCAAAACAGAGTAATGTATTACCGACTTTGTCGTCGCCGTTCGCTACAAAGGTTCGCGCGGCTAATGAGAAACTTTATGTCTCTTTCTGGACTGGTTCCAGCCTGACGTGAAGGTTGTCATTAGTCGCGAGGATGTAGTGAGATGGTTTGTAATCAATGGGGAGACGCTGTGCCGAACACAACGACATCGGCTGGCATCTGGTAAACCCGAGAATGATAAACCCTGAGTAAAGGATATTATTTTGCTAAATCCTATCGTACGTAAGTTTCAATACGGTCAGAATACCGTTACGCTCGAAACGGGCATGATGGCACGTCAGGCCACTGCTGCCGTTATGGTCAGCATGGATGACACCGCAGTTTTCGTGACCGTTGTCGGGGCGAAAAATGCCAAACCAGGTCAGGACTTTTTCCCGCTGACCGTTAACTATCAAGAGCGTACTTACGCTGCGGGCCGCTTCCCTGGCGGGTTCTTCCGTCGTGAAGGTCGTCCGAGCGAAGGCGAAACCCTGATTTCTCGTCTGATCGACCGCCCAATCCGTCCGCTGTTCGCTGATGGCTTTGTCAATGAAGTGCAGGTTATCGCAACGGTGGTTTCTGTAAATCCGCAGATCAACCCAGATATCGTAGCAATGATCGGTGCGTCTGCGGCGCTGAGCCTGTCTGGTCTGCCTTTTAATGGACCGATTGGTGCTGCCCGTGTTGGTTACATCAACGACCAGTTTGTGCTGAACCCGACCATCGAAGAACTGAAACAGAGCCGTCTGGATCTGGTGGTTGCCGGTACGCAGGGCGCGGTACTGATGGTGGAATCCGAAGCGGATCTGCTGAGCGAAGATCAAATGTTGGGTGCCGTGGTGTTTGGTCACGAGCAGCAACAGGTGGTTATCGACAACATCAATGAACTGGTGAAAGAAGCCGGTAAACCGCGTTGGGATTGGCAGGCACCTGCCGTTAACGTTGCGCTGTTGGATCGCGTGAAAGCGCTGTCTGAGACGCGTCTGGGCGATGCGTACCGTATCACCGAGAAGCAAGAGCGTTACGCGCAGATCGACGTTATCAAATCTGAGGTTAGCGCTGAATTGCTGGCTGCTGATGATTCTCTGGACGCCAATGAAATTCAGGACATCCTGGGCAGCATCGAGAAAAATGTAGTGCGCAGCCGCGTACTGCGTGGCGAACCGCGTATCGATGGCCGTGAAAAAGACATGATCCGTGCGCTGGATGTGCGTACTGGCATGCTGCCGAGAACCCACGGTTCTGCGCTGTTCACCCGTGGTGAAACTCAGGCGCTGGTAACGGCAACGCTGGGTACCGAGCGTGATGCACAGAACATTGATGGATTGACCGGTGAAACCACCGATCGCTTCCTGCTGCACTACAACTTCCCTCCGTACTCTGTGGGTGAAACCGGTATGGTTGGCTCGCCGAAGCGTCGTGAAATTGGTCACGGTCGTCTGGCGAAACGTGGTGTGCTGGCTGTGATGCCTACCGCCGCTCAGTTCCCGTACACGGTGCGTGTGGTTTCTGAAATCACAGAATCCAACGGCTCTTCTTCCATGGCTTCCGTCTGTGGCGCTTCTTTGGCGCTGATGGATGCAGGCGTGCCGATTAAAGCCGCCGTTGGGGGTATCGCGATGGGTCTGGTGAAAGAAGGCGATAACTTTGTGGTGCTGTCCGACATCCTGGGTGACGAAGATCACTTGGGCGATATGGACTTCAAAGTGGCCGGTAGCCGCGAAGGTGTTACTGCACTGCAAATGGATATCAAAATTGAAGGTATCACCCGCGAAATCATGCAGGTTGCACTGAATCAGGCCAAAGGTGCACGTCTGCACATTCTGGGCGTGATGGAACAGGCCATCGGCGCGCCGCGTGGCGATATTTCTCAGTTTGCACCGCGAATCCACACCATCAAGATCAACGTCGACAAGATCAAGGACGTGATCGGTAAAGGTGGTTCAGTGATCCGTGCGTTGACTGAAGAGACGGGCACCACTATCGAGATCGAAGATGACGGTACGGTGAAAATTGCCGCAACCGACGGCGAAAAAGCGCGTCATGCCATTCGTCGTATCGAAGAGATCACCGCAGAAATCGAAGTAGGTCGTGTCTACCAAGGTAAGGTAACGCGCATCGTTGATTTCGGCGCGTTCGTTGCTATTGGCGGCGGCAAAGAAGGTCTGGTACACATCTCTCAAATCGCTGACAAGCGCGTTGAGAAAGTCACTGACTACCTGCAAATGGGTCAGGAAGTTCCGGTTAAAGTACTGGAAGTTGACCGTCAGGGCCGTGTACGTTTGAGTATCAAGGAAGCGACTGCTCAGTCTCAGGATGCCGCTGCTACAGCGCCTTCTGAGGAAGAATAACAGTTGTTTTGCCACTCCCCGCTTAGGCGGGGAGTTGGGCATTTTGTGAGGTACGGATAGCCTCACATTGAGCGTGCGGGGACAGGATGTTCATCCAATGTTTGTCTTCGGGAGTGGGAAATGAAGCCTTTCTTACGCTGGTGTTATGTTGCGACAGCACTTATGCTGGCAGGATGCAGCAACACGGATTGGCGTAAAAACGCGGTATTGGCAATTCCAGTGCAGCCTGCTTTACAGCAGGAAGTCATTTTGGCGCGCATGGAACAAATTCTTGCCAGTCGGGCGTTAACCGATGACGAACGCGCACAGCTATTATATGAGCGCGGAGTGCTGTATGATAGTCTCGGACTGAGAGCGTTAGCGCGTAATGATTTTTCACAGGCGCTATCAATCTGTCCGCATATGCCGGAAGTGTTTAACTATCTCGGCATTTATTTAACGCAGGCAGGCAATTTTGATGCTGCCTATGAAGCGTTTGATTCTGTATTAGAGCTTGATCCAACTTACAATTATGCGCGTTTGAACCGGGGCATCGCCTTGTATTATGGCGGTCGTTACCTGTTAGCGCAGGATGATCTGCTGGCGTTTTATCGAGACGATCCGAACGATCCTTTCCGTACGTTATGGCTGTATTTGGCTGAACGGGAGATAGATCCCAATGCTGCCAAGGCCGCGCTGAAGAAGCGTTATGACAGTGCAGAAAGAGGTCCTTGGGGATGGAATATTGTCGAATTCTACCTGGGCAACATCAGTGAAGCTGTGCTGATGGAGCGCCTGAAGGCAGAAGCAACGGATAACACTTCGCTCGCTGAGCATCTCAGTGAAACTGACTTCTATTTAGGTAAGCACTACCTAAGTCTGGGGGACAAGAACAACGCCATGGCGCTGTTCAAGCTGACGGTTGCCAACAACGTACATAACTTTGTTGAGCACCGCTATGCATTGTTGGAATTGGCATTGTTAGGCCAAGAGCAAGACGACCTATCAGGATCGGACCAGCAATAGCTGACGAACGTAATCAGCCTGGAACCACCGTTTCCATCGCCTTAACGGGCGAGGGCTTTTTTGTTCGTTTTTTAATCTAATTTGAGCCGGTTCACACTTTTCAATGAAAATGACTGAGTATTTTCTCGACAAGTTACGTGTAGACTGGCCGCCATTTCACTATGAGGCACGTTTACATGGCAGAGTTTGAAACCTCTTTTGCTGACCTGGGGCTGTCCGCTCCTATTTTGAATGCACTGTCGGATCTGGGATATGAGAAACCCTCTCCCATCCAGGCAGAATGTATTCCTCATTTGCTGTCTTGCCGCGACGTGCTGGGTCTGGCCCAGACCGGTAGCGGCAAGACAGCAGCGTTTTCATTACCGCTGCTGCACAATATCAAGCCTGAACTGAAAGCGCCGCAAATGCTGGTGCTGGCACCGACCCGTGAGTTGGCGGTGCAGGTGGCTGAAGCTTGTAATGATTTCTCTAAACACATGCACGGTGTGAGTGTGGTAGCGCTCTATGGCGGCCAGCGCTACGACGTTCAATTGCGTGCGCTGCGCCAGGGTGCGCAAATTGTGGTCGGTACGCCGGGACGTCTGCTGGATCACCTGAAACGCGGTACGCTGGATCTCTCCAACCTGAGCGGTCTGGTACTGGATGAAGCTGACGAAATGTTGCGTATGGGCTTCATTGACGATGTCGAAAGCATCATGGCTCAGATCCCGGCTCAGCACCAAACGGCGCTGTTCTCGGCAACCATGCCGGAAGCGATTCGCCGTATTACGCGCCGCTTTATGAAAGATCCGCAGGAAGTGCGCATTCAATCAAGCGTGACGACGCGCCCAGATATCAGCCAGAGCTACTGGACTGTGCACGGCATGCGTAAGAACGAAGCGCTGGTGCGTTTCCTAGAAGCGGAAGAATTTGACGCCGCCATCATTTTCGTGCGTACCAAGAACGCCACGTTGGAAGTGGCTGAAGCCTTGGAGCGTAGCGGGTACAACAGCGCGGCGCTGAACGGTGACATGAACCAGGCTCTGCGTGAGCAGACGCTGGAGCGCTTGAAAGATGGTCGTCTGGATATTCTGATCGCCACCGACGTTGCGGCACGCGGTCTGGATGTGGAGCGTATCAGTCTGGTGGTGAACTACGATATTCCGATGGATGCCGAATCCTACGTGCACCGTATTGGCCGTACTGGCCGTGCCGGTCGTGCAGGTCGTGCATTACTGTTCGTGGAAAACCGTGAACGTCGCCTACTGCGCAACGTTGAACGCACCATGAAGCTGACGATCCCTGAAGTCGATTTGCCGAACGTTGAACTGTTAGGTGAGCGCCGTCTGGCGAAGTTTGCCGCCAAAGTGCAGTCACAACTGGAAAGCAGCGATCTGGATATGTACCGTGCGTTGTTGGCTAAACTGCAACCGGCTGAAGAGCTGGATATCGAAACGCTGGCGGCTGCATTGTTGAAAATGGCGCAAGGTGAACGTCCGCTGATCCTGCCGCCAAAACCGGTGATCGAGCGTCGTCCGCGCCGCGAATTCCGCGATCGTGATGATCGTAATGACCGCGGCGATCGTCGCCCGGGTCATGATGGCGATCGTCCGCAGCGCCGTGAGCGTCGTGATGTAGGTGAGATGCAACTGTATCGCATCGAAATGGGTCGTGATGATGGTGTTGAAGTTCGCCACATCGTTGGTGCCATTGCCAACGAAGGGGATATCAGCAGCCGTTACATCGGCAACATCAAGCTGTTCGCATCGCATTCCACCATCGAATTGCCGAAGGGAATGCCGGGCGATCTGCTGACGCATTTTACCCGCACGCGCATCCTGAACAAGCCGATGAACATGCAACTGATCGGTGATGCACAGCCGTTCGAACGTCGTGAGCGCAGCGACAGTCGTGGCGCACCGCGTTCTGGCGCTGGCGATCGTCGTGACGGTGGCCGTCGTTCATTCGGTGGGCAGGGTGATGCTCGTCGCGAACGCAATTTCAACCGTGATGGTCAACGCAGTGAAGGTCAACGCGCTCCGCGCCGCCGTCCTGCTGATATTGGCCAATAAAAATCACATTGGGTGATCGGTGTATTGGCTTATCTTTGAGGCGAAGTTCAACACTTCGCTTCTAAGGATAAAATAGTCCTTTACATAACTTTTACCCTTGTATTTTTTTTGGTATAAAAAGCGGCCCGCCGATAATGGTGGGCCGTTTTTTTTTGACTCACCGGCTGAACTTAATTTTGTTTTAAGGTTTTAAAGGGATAGTCCAACTCTTCGGCGTAGTTATTGCGGTGCCGGAAGAGAGGTACTAAAAAAATAGACCTCATTAAAGTAGTGCTATTTGGCGCTGCATAAAAAATAACAACGTTGTGTGGAATTAAATATGTCTGAACTCTTTGTTAAGGAACGCTTTAGTTGGCGTTCGCTCGGATGGCTTTTGCTCTATTTTTGGTTTTTCTCCTGCGTACTCCAGCTTGTCATTGTTCTTACTGGTCATAGTGGTACCACGGGATTACGCGATTCATTACTTTACAGCTTGCTATGGCTGATCCCCGTTTTTGTTTTCCCTGCCAGAACCAAAATCATTAGCAGCGTACTGGGTATCTTGTTATGGGCTACCTCTTTGATCGCCCTGGGCTATTACTCGATATATAAACAAGAGTTTTCACAAAGCGTTATGTTTGTGATGTTCGAGTCTAATAGCAAAGAGGCCGGTGAATATGTAAGTCAATATTTCAGTCTGAAAGTTTTGGCTATATTGCTTTTTTATACGGTGATAGTTGGGTTCCTGTGGCGTAAAGTGCGACCAGTTTACCTGCCGTTTAAATATAAAGTGACGGTATGCACCTTTAATTGCCGTAGTGCTGTTTGGTGTTCCCCTTTATAAAAAAATGCATAACGAGGGTGAGACATTGGAAGAGGCCAGCGGTTATCTGGCAAGCCGTATGTCCACTACCGCACCGTGGCAGTATATTGCGGGTTATGTTGAGTACCGCCAGCAGTTGGCAAGCATGACAGAAATGCTCAAGCAGAATGCGGCATTGCCCCCGCTGGCAAACCTAAAAGACGCGAATGGTGATACGCCGCGCACGCTGGTGCTGGTGATCGGTGAGTCAACCACCAGTAGCCGCATGAGCCTGTATGGCTATGGTCGTGAGACCACGCCGCGACTGGATGCGTTGCGTAAAAGCGATCCCAATCTGGTGGTGTTCAACGATGTCGTGACCTCACGTCCGTACACCATTGAAATCTTGCAGCAGGCGCTGACGTTTGCCGATGAGTTGCAGCCGGATCTCTATCTGACCAAACCCTCGCTGATGAACATGATGAAACAGGCCGGATACAAAACGTTCTGGATCACCAATCAGCAGACCATGACCAAACGAAATACGTTGCTGACAGTGTTCTCTCAGCAGACAGACGAACAGTTCTATATGAACAATCAGCGCACCCAAAGCGCGCGGCAGTATGATGACGTGGTGTTCGCGCCGTTTGAAAAGGTATTGGCCGATCCCGCTGAGAAGAAATTCATTGTGGTGCACCTGTTAGGTACTCACATGAAATACAAATTTCGTTATCCGGAAGAGACAACGAAATTTGTCGGGCGAGAAGGCATTCCTGACGGCGTGAGCGACAGCGATGTCGAAGTCTACAACGATTACGACAATGCTGAGCTGTACAACGATTACGTGGTCGAAACTCTGATCCGCACCTTTGAAAAAACGCAGCCGAATGGTTTCCTGCTCTACTTCTCGGATCACGGTGAGGACGTTTACGAGACGCCGCCGCACAACGTGCTCGGGCGCGATGAATCTGCACCGACGCGTAGCATGTACACGGTGCCATTCATTCTCTGGAATTCGCCACAGTGGCAGAAAGATCACCCGATCGACTATGCCCCTTACGTAAACCGGAAATACAGCAATGCACATTTGCTGCATACCTGGTCAACGTTGGCAGGACTCAGCTACGATCTTCAGGAGCCGGAAAAAAGCCTGGTCAGTCCTGCGTTTCGAGAATCAAAACGTTTGATCGGCGATCCTTACGGTAAGAAGGCACTGCGCACCTTTGACAGCTTGCCGATGACAGCTGATAGCAGGTGATGTCACTTGCCATTCCCCCTGGGTCGTCATTCCCGCGTAGGCGGGAATCTCGGATAGGCTAAACGCTTTCCTTCTGTTAGAGATCCCCGGCCTACGCCGGGGATGATACGCTCGTTGTCGCTTGCTCTTCTGTGATTAGTCAAAAAGTGACTGACGTATCTGGATGATCCGCTCGAAAGAGTCTTTTCGTGCTTGATGATCAAAGATTTGCCCATTGATCATGATCTCGTCTGCTTTAGTCTCTCGCAGCAAGCTGCGCAAGCCATGCTGCACTTTACTGTTGTCACCCACGATCGCTAAACGCAGCGCTTGATCCACACCAAACTGTTCGGCTGGAGACCAGAGTGAATCCATATCTTGAACCGGCTCAGGCAGCGGCCCAGGTTGCCCACGACGCAAATTCAGGAACTGCTGTTGTACTGAGGTGAACAAGAAACGCGCATCGCGTTCACTTTCAGCCGCAATCACGTTCACGCACACCATGGCATAGGGCTTGTTCAACGTGCTGGAGGGTTTGAATTTCTCCCGGTATAGCGCCATCGCCTGAAGCAACATATCCGGGGCGAAATGTGCGGCGAAGGCAAACGGTAACTCTAATGCTGCCGCTAATTGCGCGCTGTAGAGGCTGGAACCCAACAGCCAGAGGGGCACCTGCAAGCCTTGACCCGGCACGGTGCGCACCGCCTGGTCTGGTTGAGCATCAGCAAAATAGCGTTGTAATTCTTGTAAATCGCGGGGGAAATCGTCGATTTCCGCATTCTGGTGGCGACGCAGGGCCATCATGGTACGCTGATCGGTGCCCGGCGCGCGTCCCAAGCCTAAATCGATGCGTTCGGGGTAGAGTGATTCCAGCGTACCGAACTGCTCGGCGATCACCAGCGGGGAGTGGTTTGGCAGCATGACGCCACCGGATCCTAGCCGGATGCGCGCTGTGCCGGAAGCAAGATAACCGATCAGTACCGAGGTTGCGGCGCTGGCGATACCGGTCATGTTGTGGTGTTCGGCTAGCCAATAACGGTGGTAGCTCCATTTTTCCGCGTGCTGCGTCAGATCGAGCGAGTGATGAAAGGCATCTCTGGGCGTCGTCCTCTGTGGGATCGGCGCTAAATCCAAAACGGAAAACGGGATATCGTGAGAAAACAGTGTTGTTTGGGTATCGGTTGACATTGCGGCAGGCTCACTGTGTTTTTTTCACAGTATTGCGCACGTCCGCATTTTTTTATATTCAAAACGGGCGATCGGGCGGATCGCCGCCCGACGCCTGTCAGGACACCAATTCCAGACCGGCGACGCGTCGCCAGTAGCCGTTACAATCGGCATCTTGCATCAGGGGCAGCGGTGCCTGGCCTTGCTCGTTAGCGCGGAAGCTATCGATCAGGGGCAGCGTATCCAGCGACTGCGGCGATAAGCGAACGATATCCACCAGACCTTGCATGGACGCCAGTTCGTTGCCGAGGTTATAGCAATAGCCGCTCTGCGTCTGGATACCGTTGAGCACAAACACCTGCTGGTTTTCCTGCGACAGCATGGCGCGCCCCTGCGGGTACTTGATGCAGCAGGTTTCACACTCATCCTTGGCGCGGTTTTCTGAGCGAGCGGTGAAACAGCGCGCTGAATAAGCTAACGGCAAGTGCCCGTAACTCAGCACTTCCACCTCGAACTGATGGCGAAAACCGAGCTCATCGCATTGGTCGAGCAGGTCGCTCAGCCAGTCGCGGGAAAGCTCTACCGGCATGCACCAGCGCATCATCCCTTGCTTATGCAACAGACGCAGCGTGTGGGCGTTGTAGCAGTTGAGCGCATGGCCCGCGACAAACGGTAAATGCCGGTCTGCGGCCATGTTCACTGCGCCGAGATCGTTGGCTTCCAGCAGGAACTCTCCGTTCTCCACATAGCGTTTCAATTCGCTGAGTTCTGAGGGAGCCTGAATTAACGCCAACGTAGACAATACAATTTGCTTGCCGCTGGCGGCGAGTTGTTTCGCCAGATCGACCACTTTGATGGCGCGCCGCTTGCTGCACACCGTTTCACCTAAATAGATAATATCGGCGCTGCTCTGGCTGGCTGCCTGATAAAAGGCTTCTACATCCGTTTTTTGCCAATAGTAGAGGATGGCACCTAACGCATATTTCATACTGTTCTCTTCTCTCACCTGCCGCTTATTGCCATTTTCGGTGGTACGCACCCAGCGTGGTTTGCGTGTCTTCCGCCACTGCCCCGAGCGCTGACATCCACTCCGCACTCGTGGTGAAGGTGCCGGGAGACGCGATGCAACGGTCAATGGCTTGTCGCCAGACGCGGGTGATTTGGCTGACATAGGCTGGGCTGCGCTGACGTCCTTCGATTTTTACCGAGGCAATGTTGGCTGCCATCAGTTCCGGCAGTAACTCCAGCGTGTTCAGGCTGGTTGGCTCTTCCAGTGTGTGATAACGCTCGCCGCCCACCAGATAGCGACCTTTGCACAGCGTGGGATAACCGGCATTTTCATCATCCTGATATCTGTCGATCAGGACATTATTCAAGCGCGATTCCATCCCTTTTTCGGTTTGCTGCCAGCGCACAAAACGAGCGGGCGAACAAGCACCTACGGTATTGGGGGATTCCCTCGTCAGGTATGGAGGAGAGGTAACAGCGACCTTCAGCCATGATGCACAGGTTGCCGAACGCGAACACTTCCAGCGGCACCGGGCTAGTACGCGCCAATTGTTTAACCTGATGGATCGACAACACGCGAGGCAGTACGATGCGGTGAACCGCAAAATGGAGCTGATAAAAACGAATTGCTTCTTCGTTAGTGGCAGATGCTTGTACAGAGACGTGCCGTTCAATATGCGGATAGCGCTCTGCGGCATACTCAAGCATGGCAAGGTCAGCCAGGATCAGCGCATCGGCACCCATATTGGCCGCCATATCGACAGCGCGCTCCCAGCGTTGATAGCAGTTTGGGTGGGCAAACGTATTGATGGCGATATGCAATTTGCGCTGATGGCGATGCACATAGTCGCTCGCCTCCTGCAACTTCTTGTCCGTGAAGTTCAACCCGGCGAAGTGGCGTGCGTTGGTATCGTCTTTTAGCCCGATGTAAACAGCGTCGGCACCGTTATCAATTGCCGCTTTCAGTGCGGGCAGGTTCCCTGCGGGGCACAGTAATTCCATACGGGTTTCCTCATTCATCAGGCAGCCTGATGTCATGTCAGGGCTGATGCAGGGCGGGGGCATGCGGAAAATGGGTATAACAATCGATTATCAACGCATGACCCTTCTTTAACGTTAGGGAATCTTAATTAACCCGCTGGTGCAGAACTTTGATTTAGGCCAGCTTATCGTGTAATGAATAGGGATTGCTTGCATGCATTACCGAGATTTCCGTGCATAATAATGAAATTATTGACCCGGCATCGCGTCTGCTTTACTGGGCTGTGGCAAAATAGCGTGATGAGAAAAGCAGCACATGCGGTGCGCATGGCCTGAGCGGACCCTGCGTTCAGCGGGTGAGTGGCTTGGATTGAACGGTTTGCTTTATAAGGGGTCATCAGTGTTGGAAAAATTACGGGCACAGATTGTGCGTCAAGGTCCGGGCTTGTTAGGTAAGCCTCTGAAGTTCACCCCATTTGCCTTACAGCGGCAGGTTTTGGAACGGGTGCTGAGCTGGCAGTTTCAGCAGGCGCTGGATGAAGGTGAGCTGTCATTTCTGACAGAACGCTGGCTGAAAGTGGAAGTCCGTGATGTCGGGCTGACCTGGTTTGTGACATTGCGAGACGAGCGCCTGGTGGTGAGCCAGCATGAAGTGGAAGATGTCAGCTTCAGTGCCGAAGCCAACGATCTGGTACTGATCGCCGCACGCTGTGAAGATCCCGATACGCTGTTTTTCCAGCGTCGCTTGCGCATTGAAGGTGACACCGAACTGGGTCTGTATGTTAAAAACCTGATGGATTCTATCGATCTGGATACCATGCCAGCGCCGTTGCGTATTGGCCTGCTGCGTTTGGCCGATTTCGTTGAGGCGGGATTACATGAGGGCGCGATGCACGCTGACGATCGCGCGGCCACCACATGTTAGTACGGGTGGAAATTCCGGTAGATGCAGCGGGTATTGATGCGCTGCTGCGTCGTGCGTTTCCCACCTCGGCAGAGGCCGAACTGGTTCATCAACTGCGGGAAGACGGGCTGTTAACGCTTGGCGTTGTCGCGACGGATGACGAAGGCGTGGTGATGGGATATGTCGCTTTTAGCCCGGTGACCATCGCAGAGGAAGATCGGCAGTGGGTCGCTTTGGGGCCGCTGGCGGTAGATGAAACGCTGCGCCGTCAAGGATGGGATGAAAAGCTGGTTTACGAAGGGCTGGATGCGCTAAACGAGTTTGGCTACACCGCCGTGGTGGTGCTCGGTTCTCCCGCTTATTATGCTCGCTTTGGTTTTGTGCCTGCCCGGGAGCAGCAGTTACGCTGCCGCTGGCCTGATAGTGATGACGCTTTCCAGATGTACCCGCTTTCCGATAACCATTTTGAAGGCGTGAGTGGCATCGTGGATTATGCTGCTCCCTTCCAACGTTTTCTCCCCTGAGCGCTTCAGGGGACATCAGTACGTATAAAGTCAGAGAGCGTCGTAGGCTGGTCGCGTACCAGCCTCTCTTTTTGCTGTTTGCTCAGTTGCTTCAGGCGGTATTCCAGCCGTAACGCCGTGGTGTGATCCCCCACTTCACAGTGATAGACCAGCGTCAGTTCGCCTTTTCCTCGCAGTGCCTTTGCGCCTTTTCCATCCTGGTGCTGTGCCACTCTGCGCGCCACATCGCGCGTGATGCCAGTATAAAGTGCGCCGTTAGCGGTGCGCAGCATATAGAGTTGCCATTGGGGGCGTGAGGCGTCTGTCATGGTTAAGGGGGCGTCTTTATCAGTCACGATAATGGCAGTGTAGCCTGAAGCACCGAACTCAAAAAACATTATTTTTTATGTGGTTTTTATGTAACGATAACTTTACTTGCATTGATAATATAACCGTCATTCCGCACCTACTTTAAGAATAAATTCGACGGTATCGCTCGCCGAGAACATCAACGATGGTCTTGTGAATAGAATTGAGGTTGGATACTTGTGGTGGTCTGTCACCAATACTGAAC
>NZ_JBPETA010000012.1:0-31768 GCF_051710365.1 Symbiopectobacterium sp.
GGATTGTTAGTATGAATCATGAGAGTTACCTCGTGTTTTGTATAAGGATTGGACACCCATATCAAAACCGGTAACTCTCAACCTTGCAAGGTCCAGTGTCAGATCAAGTCGCGACTAATACAGATGACACTCCGTTTGCCGTGCTCTCCAGCCGTCCGCGCATCATTTACGACTACTTCCGTCAGCAGTTTGCGCAGGTGACCAACCCGCCTATCGACCCGCTGCGTGAAGCGCACGTGATGTCGCTGGCGACCTGTATTGGCCGCGAAATGAACGTATTCTGTGAAGCCGAAGGTCAGGCGCACCGTTTGAGTTTCAAATCGCCAATCCTGTTGTACTCCGACTTTACTCAGTTGCTCACCCAAGACCAGCAGCACTACCGCGCTGAAACGTTGGATCTGACCTTTGATCCGCGCGAGAAGTCATTGCAGCAAACCGTTGAGGCGCTGTGTGAAGAAGCCGAGCGCAAAGTGCGTGAAGGTGCCGTGTTGCTGGTGCTTTCCGACCGTGCCATCAGCGAACACCGTTTACCGGTTCCGGCGCCAATGGCGGTGGGTGCCATTCAGCACCGTCTGGTGGAAAAGAGCCTGCGCTGCGATGCCAACCTGATTGTTGAAACTGCCAGCGCCCGCGATCCGCATCACTTCGCCGTGCTGCTGGGCTTCGGCGCTACGGCTATCTATCCGTATCTGGCGTATGAATCACTGGCGCGGCTGGTGGATAACCACACCATCGAGAAGCCTTACCGCACGGTAATGCTCAACTACCGCAACGGCATCAACAAAGGCCTGTACAAGATCATGTCCAAAATGGGCATCTCTACTATCGCCTCGTACCGTTGCTCCAAGCTGTTCGAAGCCGTGGGCCTGCACAAAGAGCTATCAGCGCTCTGCTTCCACGGGGTAGTGAGCCGTATTGGTGGTGCCAACTTCGGCGATTTCGAGCAAGACCTGCAAAATCTGGCAAAACGCGCCTGGTTGAAGCGCAAGACGCTGGAACAGGGTGGCCTGCTGAAATTCGTTTACGACGGCGAATACCACGCCTATAACCCCGATGTGGTTAACAGCCTGCAACAAGCTGTGAAAAGCGGCGAGTACAGCGACTACCTGGAATATGCCAAACACGTCAACGAACGCCCGGTGGCGACGCTGCGTGACCTGCTGGCCATCAAACCGCAGGAAGGCGTAGCCATTCCGGTTGACGACGTAGAACCGGCCAGCGAGCTGTTTAAGCGCTTTGACACCGCCGCCATGTCTATCGGTGCGCTGAGCCCCGAAGCCCATGAGTCTCTGGCGGAAGCCATGAACACCATTGGCGGTAACTCCAACTCCGGTGAGGGTGGTGAAGATCCGGCGCGTTACGGCACCAATAAAGTGTCACGCATCAAGCAGGTGGCCTCTGGTCGCTTCGGTGTAACCCCCGCTTATCTGGTCAACGCTGACGTGATTCAGATTAAAGTGGCACAGGGTGCCAAACCGGGAGAAGGAGGTCAGTTACCGGGCGATAAAGTGACGCCGTACATCGCCAGACTGCGTTATTCCGTGCCGGGCGTAACGTTGATTTCACCGCCGCCGCACCACGATATTTACTCTATCGAAGACTTGGCTCAGTTGATTTTCGACCTGAAGCAGGTCAATCCGAAAGCGATGAGTTCGGTCAAGCTGGTTTCTGAACCGGGCGTGGGCACCATTGCGACCGGCGTAGCCAAAGCATACGCCGACCTGATCACCATCGCCGGTTATGACGGCGGCACCGGCGCCAGCCCGCTCAGCTCAGTGAAATATGCTGGCTGCCCGTGGGAACTGGGGCTGGTGGAAACCCAGCAGGCGCTGGTGGCTAACGGGTTACGACACAAAATCCGTCTGCAAGTGGACGGCGGTTTGAAAACCGGCGTTGATATCATCAAAGCGGCGATTCTGGGTGCAGAAAGCTTCGGCTTCGGCACCGGCCCGATGGTAGCACTCGGCTGTAAATACCTGCGTATTTGCCACCTGAACAACTGTGCTACCGGCGTCGCCACGCAGGATGACAAGCTGCGCCGCGATCACTACCACGGTCTGCCTGAGCGTGTGATCAATTACTTCAACTTTATTGCGCAGGAAACCCGCCTGCTGATGGCAGAGCTGGGTGTTAGTCAACTGGTTGATTTGATTGGCCGTACCGATCTGCTGGTGGAACTGGATGGCTTCACTGCCAAACAGAACAAGCTGGATCTCTCTGCGCTGCTGCAAACCGCGCAGCCGCAACCGGGCAAAGCGCTGTACTGCACCGAGAGCAACCCGCCGTTTGATGATGGGCTGTTGAACAAGGCGCTGCTGTCTCAGGCACAACCGCACATCGCAGCGAAACAGAGCAAAGCGCTCTACTTTGATATCCGCAACACTGACCGTTCCGTCGGCGCAACGCTGTCCGGTGCTATTGCCGCTCAGCACGGCGATCAAAGTCTGGCAAGCGACCCGATCAAAGCCAACTTCTCTGGCACTGCCGGACAAAGCTTCGGCGTATGGAACGCAGGCGGCGTTGAACTGACGTTGACTGGCGACGCCAACGACTATGTGGGCAAAGGCATGGCTGGTGGCTGCATCTCCGTGCGTCCACCGGTTGGCTCCGCGTTCCGCAGTCATGAAGCGAGCATTATCGGCAACACCTGTTTGTACGGTGCCACTGGCGGCAAGCTGTTTGCCGCAGGTCGTGCGGGCGAACGTTTCGGCGTGCGTAACTCCGGTGCCATCACCGTGGTGGAAGGCATCGGCGACAACGGCTGTGAATACATGACGGGCGGTATCGTCTGCGTATTGGGCCGCACCGGCGTTAACTTTGGCGCAGGCATGACCGGTGGTTTCGCCTACGTACTGGATGAAGACGGCGAGTTCCGTAAGCGCGTCAACCCAGAATTGGTGGAAGTGCTGTCGGTCGATGACCTGGCGATTCACGAAGAGCACTTGCGCGGTCTGATCACCGAGCACGTGCAGCACACCGGTTCGCAGCGCGGCGAAGAGATCCTCGCCAACTGGCCGGTCTGGGCGTCGCGTTTCGCGCTGGTGAAACCCAAGTCGAGTGATGTGAAGGCATTATTAGGGCATCGTAGTCGTTCCGCAGCCGAATTGCGGGTTCAGGCGCAGTAAGAGGGCATTATGAGTCAGAACGTTTATCAATTTATCGACTTACAGCGTGTTGATCCGCCGAAGAAGCCGTTAAAGATTCGCAAAATCGAGTTCGTGGAAATCTACGAACCCTTTTCCGAAAGCCAGTCCAAGGCGCAGGCAGACCGCTGCCTCGCCTGCGGTAACCCCTATTGCGAATGGAAGTGCCCGGTACACAACTACATTCCCAACTGGCTGAAACTGGCAAACGAAGGGCGCATTATCGAAGCGGCTGAGCTGTCACACCAGACCAACAGCCTGCCGGAAGTGTGCGGACGCGTTTGCCCGCAAGACAGACTGTGTGAAGGATCCTGTACGCTCAATGCGGAATTTGGCGCGGTCACCATTGGCAATATCGAACGCTATATCAATGACAAAGCGATCGAAATGGGCTGGAAGCCGAATCTGTCTCACGTGAAACCCACCGGAAAGCGGGTGGCCATTGTGGGCGCGGGCCCGGCAGGGTTAGCGTGTGCCGACGTGCTGGCACGTAACGGCGTGCAGGCGGTAGTGTTCGATCGTCATCCTGAAATTGGCGGTTTGCTGACCTTCGGAATCCCAGCCTTCAAGCTGGAGAAAGAGGTGATGATCAAGCGCCGTGAAATCTTCAGTGAGATGGGTATTGAGTTCCAGCTCAACACCGAGATTGGCAAAGACATTGCGCTGGAGACCTTGCTCGCCGATTACGACGCGGTATTCCTGGGTGTCGGCACCTATCAGTCCATGCGTGGCGGATTGGAAAACGAGGATGCGCCGGGCGTGTACGACGCTCTGCCGTTCCTGATTGCCAACACCAAGCAACTGATGGGCTTTGAAACTACGCCGGATGAACCCTATACCGACATGAGCGGCAAGCGCGTGGTGGTACTGGGTGGCGGTGATACCGCGATGGACTGCGTGCGAACCTCGGTGCGCCACGGTGCAACACATGTAACTTTGTGCCTACCGCCGTGATGAAGTCAACATGCCCGGCTCCAAGCGCGAAGTGAAAAACGCGCGCGAAGAGGGCGTGGAATTCCTGTTCAATCTGCAACCGCTCAGCATCGAAATAAACGGTGCTGGTAAAGCCTGCGGCGTAAGAATGGCGCGTACTGAACTGGGTGCGCCAGATGCCAATGGCCGCCGTCGTCCTGAAATCGTCGAAGGCTCAGAGCATGTGCTGGAAGCAGACGCCGTGATCATGGCGTTTGGTTTCCGTCCGCACAAGATGGACTGGTTGGCGAAACACGGCGTGGATCTGGACAGCCAAGGGCGCATCGTGGCCCCTGAACAGAGCGAGAGCGCGTTCCAGACCAACAACCCGAAAATCTTCGCCGGTGGCGATGCGGTACGCGGTTCCGATCTGGTGGTGACCGCCATTGCCGAAGGCCGCAAGGCCGCGGATGGCATCATGAACTATCTGGAAGTGTAATCGGCAACGCTGTCCATCAAAGCGGCGCAAGCCGCCTTTTTCTTGTGTGCAAGTTTAGCTATTGCTATTGAACTGATCGAGGATGTCCTGCTCTGTCAGCATCGGCGTTTGCTGGGCAAAATCATAAAAATCCGGTTTGCTTTCAATATAAATCTGACTCACCAACCGTTTGCGATCGTCTGGGAATATCCCCGCAGACAGTTCATAGGTTTGCGTTTCCAGCAGCAGGTAATAGAGATGGGTGCCGCAGATTCGACAGAACGTACGCTCGGCCCATTCTGACGAGCGGTAATGGGTGATGTTCTCTTCACCGCGCAGTGTCACATCGTGTTTGCACTCAACCGCAAACAGCGGTCCGCCGCCCCACTGGCGGCACATGTTGCAATGACACACGCTGACGTCATGCACACACGCTTCCGGTACTTCGACGGTGACTGCGCCGCATAAGCACTGGCCTTTGGTCATTTTCATCACGCCCTCCTGCCGCAAACGGTTATCGATTTTTTATCAACGCTGTTGCCATAAAAAAAGGGCATACCGACGGTTGTCCCTTTTCTGTGAATGTGGTTATTTCACCACGCGTAACGATGGTCGCCCACCGCGCGGCGCCGGTGGTGGATCATCATCAGGCGGGTTAGTCTCCGTCACGTTGTCTTGTTGTTCGTTATCCACAACCGACATCACTACACCCGGCGTCAATGCCTCACCCTGCGCATCCGTGAGGTTATCCAGCTCATAGGCGGGCTCAGGCTCAAACATGGTGCCAGCGCCGTTTTCACGGGCGTAAATAGCCAGCACAGCGGCCATGGGAACATAAACCTGACGCGGTACACCACCAAAGCGGGCGTTAAAACGCACGCTGTCATCAGCCAGCTCCAGGCCACCTACCGCACGCTGTGCGATATTCAGTACTATCTGCCCATCACGGGCGAATTCCATTGGCACCATTACGCCCGGCAGCGATACATCAACCACCAAATGCGGCGTTAATTGATTATCCAGCAGCCAATCATAAAAAGCCCGCAACAGATACGGACGGCGCGGGGACAGTTGAGACAATGCCATACAGGTTTAACCTCGGGTATGCAAACGGATTTCACGCTCGGCTTCGGTCAAGGATGCCAGGAAAGCATCACGCTCGAAGACGCGCGTCATATAACCTTTCAGCTCTTTCGCCCCTGCGCCCGTCAATTCGATGCCCAGCAGCTGCAAACGCCACAGCAGCGGTGCCAGATAGCAATCGACCAAGCTGAACTCTTCGCTCATGAAATAAGGCGCTTCATTGAACACAGGTGCAACGGCCAGCAACTCTTCACGCAGTTGTTTACGCGCCGCATCCGCTTCTTGTGCATTCCCCTGCATGATTTTTTTCAAGAGAGAATACCAATCGGATTCAATGCGGTGCATCATCAGGCGGCTGGTACCGCGCGCCACCGGGTAAACCGGCATCAGCGGAGGATGAGGGAAACGCTCATCCAGGTACTCCATGATGATACGAGATTCATACAGCGTCAGTTCACGATCGACCAACGTCGGCAAGGAGCCATAGGGATTGAGGTCAATAAGATCCTGTGGCAGGTTATCCATATCCACCAGCTCAATCTCGACATTCACGCCCTTTTCCGCCAAGACAATGCGAACCTGATGGCTAAAAATGTCGGACTGACCAGAAAACAGCGTCATCACCGAACGTTTGTTGGCAGCGACAGCCATGAAAACCTCCAAGTTTATCGAGAAATACGACTAATAACTAAACGGCGCTATCCTGCATAGCCCGGAATCACTGTACGTGATTGTCCACAAGAAAAACGTCTGGCGGCATCAACATTCGGGAAAATTGCCGGCTGGCATACAGGCACAAAATCGGCGAATAGTTTACCAGATTTTGTGCGTTCTGTGGTGAAAGAAGCGCAATTTCATTACTAACCATCAGAAAAGTAGGATTATTTTTTTATCTGGAGAGATGAAATGCGGGCAGAATTAACCCGATGAGACGAATGCAAGACAAAAAAACCCGATGCAAGCACCGGGTTTTTTGCGTTGATTTGCAGCGATAAACGCCAGAAATTAACGTTTGGAGTACTGAGGACGGCGACGTGCTTTACGCAGACCGACTTTCTTACGTTCAACTTCACGTGCGTCACGGGTAACGAAGCCCGCTTTACGCAGTTCAGAACGCAGAGACTCATCGTACTCCATCAGCGCACGGGTGATACCATGACGAATGGCACCCGCTTGACCGGAAATACCACCACCTTTAACGGTGATGTACAGATCCAGTTTGCCAACCATGTCGACCAGTTCCAGCGGTTGACGAGCTACCATGCGGGCAGTTTCGCGACCGAAGTACTGTTCCAGGCTGCGCTGGTTGATAACGATATTGCCGTTGCCCGGTTTGATGAACACGCGAGCGGCGGAGCTTTTGCGGCGACCAGTGCCGTAGTATTGATTGTCAGCCATTGCCTATAATCCCGATTAAATGTCCAGAACTTGCGGTTGCTGTGCCGCGTGGTTGTGCTCGTTACCTGCGTAAACTTTCAGTTTACGGTACATAGCACGACCCAGCGGGCCCTTCGGCAGCATGCCTTTAACCGCGATTTCAATCACACGCTCAGGACGGCGGGCAATCATCTCTTCAAAGGTCGCTTGCTTGATACCACCGATGTGGCCGGTGTGGTGATAGTAAATCTTGTCGTTACGCTTGTTGCCGGTTACAGCAACTTTGTCAGCGTTCAGAACGATGATGTAATCACCGGTATCAACGTGCGGGGTGTATTCCTCTTTATGCTTACCGCGCAGACGGCGAGCCAGTTCAGTAGCCAGGCGGCCCAGAGTTTTACCGGTCGCGTCAACAACATACCAGTCGCGTTTGACGGTTTCTGGTTTAGCTGTAAAAGTTTTCATTAAAAGCTTACCCAATTTAAGTTACACGTTGGTGAACACCCAAACGCTTCAATAAATTCAGAAATAAAGTGTCGAGGTTCACACGGCATCTAGTCCAGCAAACCTACCCCTTCGAATAGCCATGCCGGCGCGATTAACGTTTCAGGAAAAAAACGTTGTTGTAACGTGGGGTCGCAAGATTATAGAGAAGTCGATAGCAAAGATCGACCTCTTTTCCACCAAAGCGCGATAAATTCCCCGTTGTCCTCTCAGGCAAGGTGCGGTTGGCTCAAATATTCTTCACTTTGCATCTCTTGCAACCGCGACAGGCAGCGCTGGTATTCGAATTTCAGGTGCTCGCCTTGATACAGCGCGAACATCGAGGTTTGTGCCGCGATCACCAGTTTGACCCGCTGCTCATAAAACTCATCCACCAACGCCAGAAAGCGGCGCGCCGCATTCTCCTCTTTGCTCCCCATCACCGTCACATTGTGCAGCAGTACCGTGTGGTAGAGGCGCGATAGCGCAATATAGTCATTCTGGCTGCGCGCATCGAGACACAGCGTGGCAAAATCGATGGCCAGTACCCCATCGCCCGCACTGAGCGTCGGCATCGGTCGATGGTTGATCTCCAGCACTGGCCCCGGCGCAGAGAATGCCCGGCCAGACAAGCGCGAGAACATCTGACGCATCTCAGCATCGGTTTCCGGCGACAGCGGCGTCAGATAGAGATGCGCCTGCGTTAGCGTGCGCAGGCGATAATCGATACCGGCATCCACATTGCGCACCTCGCAGTACTGCTTGATGAGGTCGATAGCTGGCAAAAAACGACTGCGTTGCAGACCGTTGCGATAGAGGTTATCCGGAGGAATGTTGGATGTGGCCACCAATGTGACGCCACGGGCGAACAACGCACGTAACAGTTCCGCCAGCAGCATGGCATCGGTGATATCCGTAACGAAAAACTCATCAAAACAGAGTACATCAGCCTGCGCCTTGAACCCATCGGCCACATGCTCCAGCGGATTCGGTTGCCCCTGTAGCTGGTTCAGTTCTTCGTGCACGCGCAGCATAAAGCGATGGAAATGCAGCCGCAGCTTACGCTCTGTGGGTAGACTCTGGAAAAACAGATCCATCAGCCAGGTTTTGCCGCGCCCAACCTCGCCCCACATATAAAGCCCCTGCACCGGGGCCACCGGCGGTTTATCCGCCAGCCCCAGCCAGTGCCGCCAGCGGGTAAAACGGCCATCGGATGCGGGAGTCGTCTGCGATGCTTCGCGCGCTTGCAAGGCCTTATAAATACCATGCAGCGCGGTTACCGTTTGCAGTTGTACCTCATCAGGCTGATACTCGCCCGCCGCTACTGCCTGCTGATAGTGCGCCAGTGGCCCAGCAAGCGGCAGCGTTGTCGGTTGTATCATCTCGGGTTCTCCCTTCATCCGTCATTTTCCGAAAAAAAGTTAGTCGTGTTTTATCGCCCGTTAACGGCGATTCGCTCCGCGATCGTCGCATTTTTCCATGATATCACCTGAAATAGATCCCAATTACCTTACAGCGTCGCGTTTCGGGACTCCACTCGGGCGGCGTTAGCGGTTATAGTGGCTATTATGAAGTGAAAAAACCCTACGGGACAACGACGTCGAAAGAGGTGTCTTTATGACTTGGGAGTATGCGCTAATAGGATTAGTTGTCGGCATCATCATCGGTGCTGTCGCCATGCGCTTTGGCAACTCTAAACTGCGGCAACAACAAGCGCTGCAAAGCGAGTTGGAAAAGAGCAAAACCGAACTGGAGACCTACCGTCAGGAGTTGGTGGGCCATTTTGCCCACAGCGCCGAGTTGTTGGACAACATGGCAAAAGATTACCGTCAGTTGTACCAGCATATGGCAAAAAGCTCTAGCAACCTGCTGCCAGATTTGCCGATGCAGGATAACCCGTTTCGCTACCGCTTAACCGAGGCGGAAGCAGACAACGATCAGGCCCCGGTGGGCATGCCGCCGCGCGATTATTCAGACGGCGCGTCCGGACTGCTGCGCGGTGAGCGCCCGCTGCGCAAATAATCATTTTGCGCCCTACTGCGTGAAGGACAAGATCCTTCACGCAGCCTACATCCCCACTATCCCTTCCCTGCACAATTTGACGATAGTTACATTCCCTTGACGAAAGAACAGTGAACTTTACACGTTATTCGCTGGTCGACTCTTCACCAGCCGTTTAAGTTTATATATCATCATTTTATTCATAATCGACATTCTGTCGATGGTTCGCAGGTTGTGAGAGATAACGTCAAATGAAGAAAAAATCATTATTATTCATCGCACTGGCAGTAAGCATGAGCCTGTCATTGTCATCGCTTCCTGCCGCACAAGTCGCCCTGCCCGCCGTGGTGGAAGGTCAACAGTTACCCAGTCTGGCACCGATGTTGGAAAAGGTGCTGCCTGCGGTGGTCAGCGTGCATGTGGAAGGCACGCAAACGCAGCGCCAACGCGTACCGGAAGAGTTTAAATTTTTCTTTGGCCCGAATGCCCCCTCAGGCAAGCAGAACAGTCGCCCGTTTGAAGGCCTCGGTTCCGGCGTGATTATCGATGCGGCCAAAGGGTATGTACTCACCAATAACCATGTCATCAACAACGCCGATAAAATTCGCGTGCAGTTGAATGACGGTCGGGAATATGACGCCAAACTGCTGAGTCGCGATGATCAAAGCGACATCGCCCTGCTGCAACTGAACGATGCCAAGAATCTGCAAGAAGTTAAAATGGCGGATTCTGACCAACTGCGCGTAGGGGATTTCGCCGTCGCTGTGGGTAACCCGTTCGGCCTGGGCCAAACGGCCACCTCGGGCATTATCTCCGCGCTGGGTCGCAGCGGCCTGAATCTGGAAGGGTTAGAAAACTTTATCCAGACCGATGCTTCTATTAACCGTGGTAACTCCGGCGGCGCGCTGGTTAACCTCAACGGTGAACTGATTGGGATCAACACCGCGATCCTGGCACCAGGCGGCGGTAACATCGGTATCGGGTTTGCCATTCCCAGCAACATGGCGCAAAACCTGGCGCAGCAACTCATCGAGTTCGGTGAAGTGAAACGCGGCCTGTTAGGCATCAAAGGCAGCGAAATGACCGCCGACATGGCGAAAGCCTTCAAGGTGGAAGCGCAACGTGGTGCCTTCGTCAGCGAGGTATTGCCAAAATCCGCGGCCGCCAAGGCGGGCATCAAGGCCGGTGATGTGCTGACATCACTGGACGGCAAACCTATCAACAGCTTTGCTGAACTGCGTGCCAAAATCGGCACCACCGCGCCCGGTAAAACGGTGAAAATTGGCCTGCTGCGTGAAGGAAAACCGCTGGAACTCTCCGTGGTTCTCGATAATAACACCTCTGCCGCCACCAGCGCCGAGAGCCTGTCTCCGGCCTTGCAGGGCGCATCGCTTGCCAATGGTCAGGCGAAGGATGGCAGCAAAGGGGTACAAATCGAAGACGTCACCAAAGACACACCGGCAGCACAGGTGGGCTTGCAGAAAGGCGATATCATTATCGGCGTTAACCGTGAACGGGTAGAAAACATCACCCAACTGCGCAAAATTCTGGAAAGCAAACCCAGCGTGCTGGCGCTGAACGTGGTGCGTGGCGAAGAAACGATTTACCTGCTGCTACGCTAATACAATATATTGTATCAATACTATAAAATCGGACACGGTACATGCCGTGTCCGGTAAACTCATGTTATCCTCCGCTTACCTATCCACTTCCCTGTACGTTTTATGCTCGCAAAACTCTTTCGCTCCGCCATTATTGGCGCGATCGTGGCGGGAATTCTGCTCGCGATCATGCCGTTGCTACGGTCAAATACCGCACTGTTTTCCCGCTCACACAGTATCCAGAGTGAGGATGTGCCGCTTAGCTACAATCAGGCCATTCGCCGCGCAGCGCCTGCGGTGGTTAACGTCTATAGCCGAGAATCAAGCAGCGAGAACAACGGGGAACTGAATATTCGCCTGCTCGGATCTGGCGTGATCATGAGTGAAAAGGGCTACGTGCTGACCAATAATCACGTGATAAACAATATCGCGCAGCTGGTTATCTCGTTACAGGATGGCCGCGTCTATGAGGCCAGCGTGATTGGCACCGACAAGCTGACCGATCTGGCGGTGGTGAAAGTGGAAGCCGCCAACCTGCCGGTTATCAACATCAACGAAAAACGCACGGCACACATCGGCGATGTGGTGCTGGCTATCGGTAACCCATACAACCTGGGGCAAACCGTTACCCAGGGCATTATCAGCGCCACCGGCCGCGTGGGGTTGAGTTTGATGGACGGTTCTGGTTCCGGCTTTGGCGGGCGTCAGAATTTCTTGCAAACCGACGCCTCCATCAACCACGGTAACTCTGGCGGTGCGTTGGTCAACACGCTGGGTGAACTGGTCGGCATCAATACACTGACCTTTGATAAAGGCAGCGACGGAGAAACGCCGGAGGGCATTGGCTTCGCCATTCCGGTAGCGCTGGCGACCAAGGTGATGGGAAAACTGATTCGTGATGGTCGCGTGATTCGCGGCTATATCGGCATTAACGGCGCGCAGGCGGAAGGGTTGTCACCCAATAGCACGCTGGACGGCAATAAACGGTTGCAAGGCGTGATCGTGATGAATGTCGAACCCGGTGGTCCGGCGGATAAAGGCGGCATGAAAAAAGGTGACGTGTTGCTAACCATGAACGGCAAGCCCGCCGTCTCAGTTATCGAAACCATGGATCAGGTGGCTGACATTCGCCCCGGTACCGCCGTTCCGATAGCCATTCGCCGTGGCGACCAGGAGATGACGCTGTCGGTGACGATTCAGGAGTTTCCTGAGAGCTAACGTTACCAGTATGAGCAGCACCGCGACTGCTCATACTGAAACGGGATTACGCGTCGTTGCCCTCACACGTTCGATGTTCGCACCCAGCCCACGCAGTTTATCTTCAATGCGTTCGTAGCCGCGATCGATGTGATAGACACGATCAACGAGGGTTGTACCTTCCGCGATACACCCCGCCAGCACCAGACTGGCTGATGCACGCAGATCGGTCGCCATCACCTGAGCGCCAGAAAGCGTATCAACGCCGTGGCAGATCACGGTGTTACTCTCAATCTCTGCCTGCGCGCCCATACGAATCAGTTCCGATACGTGCATAAAGCGGTTTTCGAAGATGGTTTCGGTAATAACACCGGTGCCTTCTGCCACCAGATTCAGCAGGCTGAACTGCGCTTGCATATCGGTCGGGAAGCCGGGATGCGGAGAGGTACGCACGGTAACCGCTTTTGGGCGTTTGCCATGCATATCCAAGCTGATCCAGTCTTCACCCACTTCGATATCCGCGCCTGCATCACGCAATTTTGCCAGCACAGCATCCAGCGTATCCGGACGCGTGTTGCGGCACACAATGCTGCCACGAGAGACCGCAGCCGCCACCAGGAACGTACCGGTTTCGATACGGTCCGGCAGCACGCGGTAAACGCCGCCACCCAGACGCTCGACGCCTTCGATAACGATCTTGTCGCTGCCAGCGCCAGTGATTTTGGCACCCATTGCGTTCAGGAAGCCCACCGTATCAACAATTTCCGGCTCGCGCGCGGCGTTTTCGATAATGGTGGTGCCTTCAGCCAACGTCGCCGCCGTCATGATGGTGACGGTTGCACCAACGCTGACTTTATCCATGACGATATGCGCACCCTGTAAACGTCCGTCAACCGTGGCTTTGACATAGCCTTCTTCCAGCACGATCTTGGCACCCAACTGCTCCAATCCGGTAATGTGCAGATCGACCGGACGTGCGCCAATCGCGCAGCCGCCAGGCAGTGAAACCTGCCCCTGACCGAAACGCGCGACCAGCGGCCCCAACGCCCAGATAGAAGCGCGCATGGTTTTCACCAGATCGTAAGGAGCGCAAAATACGTTAACGTCGCGGGCATCCACATGCACCGAACCGTTGCGCGTCACGTGAGCACCTAACTGGCTAAGCAGCTTCATCGTGGTATCGATATCACGCAGCTTGGGAACATTTTGGATTTCTACTGGCGCTTCCGCCAACAGTGCCGCGAACAGGATGGGCAGGGCGGCATTTTTCGCCCCAGAGATAGTGACTTCACCAGTGAGCCGGGTAGGACCCTGCACACGAAATTTGTCCATAGTTAAAGGTTCTCAGCTTGCTAAAAGTATTCCAGGGCGCACTGCTCTCGCTTAAAAGCCGTTCAGCTTGCGATCGCGCTGCCATTCTTCCGGTGTATAGGCCTTGATGGAAAGCGCATGAATGCGGTTATCCGCAATGTACTCCATCAAGGGCGCGTATACGGTCTGCTGCTGTTTGACACGACGCATACCAGCAAAAATATCCCCCACGGCGACGACCTGAAAGTGGCTGCCATCGCCCGTTACGTGGACTTCTTGCAGTGCGAGTGCCTTCATCAGCACCTCTTCGATCTCGTTATTTTCCATCGCTCTCAATTCTGTGTTCAGGGGGAGGATTATCAGCCGTGTATCTTAGATGAATACGCCGTTTTCTTAAACAAAGAAATCCCTCTTGGCGTAAGCTAAGAGGGCTGTTTTCATCTATACGCGGGAAAGGTAAAGAAAAAAATCAAACGACAGGAATAATACCGTTGAGGTTATACAGCGCAATCAGCGTTTTTACCCGCTCACCGGCACCAGAAATCACGAAGGATGGCGTTGAACGGATCTGCTGTTGATAGAGATGCACCAACAGCGCCAACCCGGCGGAATCCACTCGCTCCAGTGCAGCGATATCCAGCGCCTGCTTGCCCTTCAATAAGGTCTCGCGCTGCTGCCAAAACGGCAGCAGGGAATCGCGATCCAAATCACCGGACAGTGCCAGCGTCGAGTCTTGCGACGTCCAGCGCAGTGCCTCAGCCATTCTTCTGCTCCAGCGTAATCGGCTGACGGGCAGAGGCTTCCAACTGCTTGGTTAACCCATCAACACCCTGTTGACGCAAAATGGCTGCCCATTCGTTTTGCTTGGTGGTGATCATGCTCACCCCTTCAGCAATCATGTCGTAAGCCTGCCAGTTACCGGTCTGGCTGTTTTTACGCCATTGAAAATCCAAACGCACCGGTGGGCGTCCACCGTTATCGATAATGGTCACACGGATAGGAATGATATCAGCGCTGCCCAGCGGTTGTTCCGGCGCAATCTGGTAGTTCTGTCCATGATACAGCGCCAGCGCCTGACCGTAGGCCTGCGCTAAATAGGCTTCGAACGCCTTGAAATAGGCATCACGCTGCGCCGGCGTCGCTTCTTTGTAGTAGCGGCCCAGCACCAGCGCTCCTGCATAGCGAATCTGCACATACGGCAGCAGCTCTTCTTGCACGATTTGACGCAAGTAGTTCGGATCCTGCTTGATGCGTGGTTGTTCCGTTTTCAGACGCGTAAAGGTCTTCTCCGCCGCATCGTTCATCAAACGATAAGGGTTGGTTTGATCCGCCGCGCTGGCGAGAGGTGCCACGACCAGCAGTGCCACCATCAGTAAACGTTTTAACATGCAGATGTCCTCTTGATTATTGTGCTGCGCCCGGCGCAGGAGCAGATGGCGCTGGCGTCAATGCCGGTTCGTTTTGCGGCACAGATTCCGTTTTTCCCGTATTGTCGGCGCTATCTCCCCCGCTCTTATAGAGGAATTGTCCGATTAAGTCTTCCAGCACCATGGCAGATTTGGTGTCCTGAATCATACCGCCATCGGCGAGGATCTTGGTGCCCATTTCTTCATCTTCGAAGCCGATATTCAGCGCCAGATACTGTTCGCCCAACAGCCCGGAGGTGCGGATCGCCAGCGAACTGGTGTCAGGAATATGGTCGTACCGGCGTTGGATATCCATGGCAACGCGCGGCAAATAGGTTTTGGTATCCAACGAAATATCAGCAACGCGACCAATCACCACGCCGCCGACTTTTATCGGAGAACGCGCTTTCAGGCCGCCGATATTGTCAAACGTGGCGTACAACCGGTAGGTCTGTTCGCTGCCGATAGACTTCACGTCGGCGACTTTCAAACAGAGAAAAATAATGGCGCCCAGGGCGATCAACAGGAATACGCCAACCCAGATTTCACTTCGCTTTGTTTGCATCGACTCAGTTCCCAAACATCAGTGCTGTCAGCACAAAATCCAATCCCAATACCGCCAATGACGAATGCACTACCGTGCGCGTCGTCGCCCGGCTGATCCCCTCAGAGGTTGGGATCGCATCATAGCCATTGAACAACGCAATCCAGGTCACGGTAATCGCAAATACCACACTTTTGATCACACAGTTCAGCAGATCCTTGCGCCACTCGACGGCGCCCTGCATCGCTGACCAAAAGAAGCCATCATCGATGCCCTTCCAGCTCACCCCAACCAACGCGCCACCCCAGATGCCGACCGCCACGAAGATGATCGTCAGCATCGGCATGCTGATAAGTCCCGCCCAGAAACGGGGGGCCACCACGCGCCGCAGCGGGTCTACCGCCATCATCTCCATACTGGAGAGCTGTTCGGTGGCTTTCATCAGGCCTATTTCCGCCGTCAGGGCCGAGCCAGCGCGGCCAGCAAACAACAGCGCGGTGACCACCGGCCCCAGTTCGCGCAGCAAAGAGAGCGCCACCATCATGCCCAGACTGGCCTCGGCGCTGTAGGTGGTCAGCACGATATACCCTTGCAGCCCCAACACCATACCGATAAAGAGGCCAGACACCAGGATGATCAACAGTGACTGAACCCCAACGCTGTGCAGTTGCTTGAGCAACAGCGGGCCTTGCTTGCGCAGTTCGGGACGGCCCACCAGCGCATTAAACAACATGAACCCGGCACGACCAAAGGCAGCACAGGACCGGATTCCCTGACGTCCCAACGACGCCAATGCTTCTCGTAGCATGAATTGATTAACTCCCGGAGCCTAACAGGCTGGTTTTGTAGTCACCAGCAGGAAAGCGAAACGGCACGGGACCATCGGCAATGCCGTCAATAAATTGCCGTACCCGAGGATCGGTATTCGCACGCAGCGCCTCCACCGAGCCGTGCGCAACGATATGCTGATCCGCCACGATATAGGCATAATCCGCGATGCTCAGCACTTCCGGCACGTCATGGGAGACCACAACGCAGGTGATACCCAGCGCATGGTTCAGTTCATCGATAAGCTTAACCAACACGCCCATGGTGATCGGATCCTGACCGACAAAGGGTTCGTCGAACATGATCATTTGCGGATCGAGCGCGACGGCACGGGCCAGCGCGGCACGGCGAGCCATCCCTCCGGAGAGCTCTGAAGGCATCAGATTAGCCGCACCGCGTAACCCGACCGCTTCCAGTTTCATCAGCACCGTGCTGCGTAACAGCGTTTCGGGCAGTTGGGTGTGTTCCCGCAGTGGCCAGGCCACGTTCTCAAACACCGTAAGATCGGTGAACAACGCGCCAGACTGGAACAACATGCTCATCTTCTTACGCACGTCATACAATCGGGAACGGGAGATCGTTGGAATATTCTCTCCGTCAAACCAGATCTCGCCGCTGTCCGGTTGAAGCTGACCGCCAATCAGGCGCAGCAATGTGGTTTTACCGATACCGGAGGGCCCCATGATAGCGGTGACTTTCCCTTTGGGTACGGTTAACGAAACATCGGTGAAAATGGGCCGCTCGCCACGCGAAAAATTGAGCCCACGAATTTCAACCAGATGAGTAGCATCTTGGTTCATGCGATCTTTTCCTTCACTCACTCCCCTTGACGATCGTCGCTGTTATACGTCCATGACGTGCAACAACCGTTGCATTTCCTATCAAGCTTAACGGCAGGTTTCAGGCAAAGCCCGAGTTTTACAAAATATTACCGACAATTCTTACCGAAAAGGGCGGGTTCTGGCTGCCATAGGTTTTACTTTTTCTGCCCAGACAGTCAAAATTACCCCTCTACGATGCAACGCAATTTTTGCTCGACATTCGTCCGCGCACCGCTTCATTGCCTTATGAGCCGGTGATTATACCCGAATGAGCCGGTGATTATACCCGAATAAAGGACGCTGCATGCTTTTTGCGATAGTTCTGCTGGTTATTGGCCTGTTTCTCTTGGTTTATGGTGCTGACCGTTTGGTTTATGGCGCCGCCGTTCTTGCCCGTGTGTGGGGCGTTTCTCCTTTGATTATCGGCGTGATGATTGTTGGCATCGGCACTTCACTGCCAGAGTTGGCGGTGTCGGTGACAGCGGGTCTGAACCAGCAAATGGACATGGCGGTCGGTAACGTATTGGGTTCGAATATCGCCAATATCATGCTAATCCTCGGCAGTGCTGCCCTGATTCGACCCTTGACCTTTCGCTCCGATCTGCTGAGGCATGAACTGCTCCCCATGCTGTTGATCACGCTGTTCAGCGGCGGTGTGCTTTACAATGGCTATCTCAGTCGGCTTGATGGCGTCATGCTGCTCGCGGCGGCAGGTGCCTGGATCGTGCTAATGCTGCGCATGGCGCGTCAGGCGCAACAGAACGGCAGTGACAGCCTGACACGCGAACAATTGGCGGAACTGCCGTAGGCACAGGCTGACGGTAACCAGACGGTTGCCGTCCTCTGGTTGCTGCTGGGATTGATTATTCTGCCGATGGCGGCGCGTATCGTGATTGACAATGCAACGGTGATTGCACGTCATTTCGCCTTTGATGAGTTGACCATAGGGCTGACGGTGCTGGCGATTGGCACCAGCCTGCCGGAACTGGCTACCGCCATCGTCGGCACGCTGAAAAAAGAGGATGATATCGCGCTGGGTAACCTGATTGGGTCGAACGTCTTCAATCTGGTTATCGTGCTTGGTGTTCCGGCGCTGCTGTCACCCGGCGCGGTGAACCCACTGGCATTTCAACGCGATTACGGCGTGATGCTGGGAGCGAGCCTGCTGCTGACGCTGCTCTGTCTGCGCAAAAAGCGCTCTATCGGACAAGGTGCTGGCGCGCTGTTACTGTGTATGTTTATTGCTTACCTTGCGACGCTGTTTTTGCTGTATTAGCGGCGCACGACTCGTTTTCTTGGAAAACTCAAATAGTCAGGATTAACCGTTATGTCCAACGTTGAACAACAGCCCGATTTCGATTTTCAACAGGCGGGCCGACACGTGCTCGCCATCGAACGCGACGGGTTGGCCCATCTGGACCAGTATATCGATGACAACTTCACCCGCGCTTGTCGCACCATGTTCCATTGCCAGGGCAAAGTGGTGGTAATGGGAATGGGGAAATCCGGGCACATCGGGTGCAAGATGGCGGCGACCTTCGCCAGCACCGGCACCCCCTCGTTTTTTGTCCATCCCGGCGAGGCCAGCCACGGTGACCTCGGCATGATCACCGCACAAGATATCGTGATCGCCATATCCAACTCGGGTGAGTCCAATGAAATTCTGGCGCTGATCCCGGTGCTCAAACGTCTGGGCGTATTTCTGATTTGCATCACCAGCAACCCGGAAAGCACCATGGGTAAAGCCGCCGATATTCATCTCTGTGTCCATGTGCCACAGGAAGCCTGTCCGTTGGGGCTCGCTCCCACTTCCAGCACCACGGCCACGCTGGTGATGGGCGATGCGCTTGCCGTTGCCTTGTTACAAGCGCGGGGTTTCACCCCCGAAGATTTTGCCCTTTCTCACCCCGGCGGCGCACTGGGCCGCAAACTTTTGCTGCGCGTTGCGGATATCATGCATACCGGCGACGAGATCCCCCACGTTACCCGAGACGCGTCGTTGCGTGATGCGCTGGTGGAGATCACCCGTAAGAGTTTCGGTATGACCGTGATTTGTACGCCGGACATGATGATCGAAGGCATCTTCACCGACGGTGACCTGCGCCGCATCTTCGATATGCAGATCAACCTCAATGATGCGCGTATCGCCGATCTGATGACCGCAGGCGGCATTCGGGTCACCCCCAATACGTTGGCGGTGGATGCCCTGAATCTGATGCAGTCGCGCCATATTACGTCGCTGCTGGTGGCACAATCCGATCGACTGGTCGGTATCGTCCATATGCATGATATGCTGCGCGCCGGCGTGGTGTGACAGTCAATGGGATCGTCTTTCTGGCGCTCCCTAAAGAAAGAAGGATGACATCAAGGATATATGTTTATGAATAACCCCCAAGCGCAAACCGCCACCTGCTATGGCCCCGTCGCGGATCGGGTATTGGAAAAGGCGCAAGCCATCAAATTGCTGATTTGCGATGTTGACGGCGTGCTCTCCGACGGCCTTATCTACATGGGCAATCAAGGGGAAGAATTGAAGGCGTTTAACGTACGCGATGGTTATGGTATTCGCTGTCTGCTAACGTCCTGCATTGAGGTCGCCATCATTACTGGGCGCTCTGCGCCGCTGGTGGAAGACCGCTGCCGCACGCTGGGTATCACCCATCTTTATCAGGGACAGTCAGATAAGGTTTTGGCCTTCCGTGAACTGTTAGATACACTGTCGCTTAACGCTGATCAGGTTGCCTATATTGGTGACGATTTGATTGATTGGCCGGTGATGGCACAGATAGGCCTTAGCGTCGCCGTGGCAGACGCACACCCTCTGCTGCTGCCCAAGGCGGACTACGTGACCAGAATTGCTGGTGGGCGCGGTGCGGTACGCGAACTGTGCGACCTTATCCTGCTGGCACAGGGTAAGCTGGACGACGCCAAAGGGCTATCAATATGAAGTATCGTCACGGCAAGTGGCCTATCGCCGCCCGCTTGTCGGGGGTACAAGTTTGTTACGACATGAGTTTGCCACGACATAAGTTTGCGATGACCATGAGTACGTTTTTATTATGAATAAGACGAAGCGTTGGCTAACCGCGCTATTGGCGCTCATTGTATTGATTCTGATTGGCTGGAACCTGACGGATCAGGACAGCGCGCCACAAACGGAAACCCAGGACAATGCGGTGCCGACCTACACCAGCGATGAAACCACCACGTGCGTGTTTAACCCGCAGGGTGGCCTGAACTATCGACTCGTGGCGCAAAGAGTGGAGTATTTTAACGCGGAACAGCTCACCTGGTTTACCGCTCCTGTCGCTACTCTGTTTAACGAACAGGGTATCGCTACTTGGTCGGTGAAAGCTGACCGCGCCAAGCTGACCAAAGATAAAATGTTGTTCTTATACGGGCATGTGGAAGTCAACAGTCTGACCAATGACTCACAATTACGGCAGATAAAAACCGATAATGCGCAAGTTAACCTGGTGACACAGGACATCGCCTCCGATGATGAGGTGACACTGTACGGAGCCAGTTTCCTCTCGAATGGGATGAAAATGCGCGGTAATTTGCGTAACCAAACTGCCGAATTGATTGAAAAGGTAAAAACCTCTTATGAAATTCAACACCAATAATGCCTGGCGTCATGCGGCCATTGCCAGCGCCCTGTTAGTAGCAGCAAGCCTGCCTGCCCTTGCTGTGACAGGAGACACCAGTCAGCCGATTCACATTGATTCCGCGCAGCAGTCATTGGACATGCAGGGCAATACCGTCACTTTTACCGGCAATGTTACGGTCAAACAAGGCACCATTGATGTGAAGGCCGATCAAGTCGTGGTCACGCGCCCACAGGGATCGCAGGGCCAGGAAGTGATTGAAGCCTTTGGTAATCCGGTCACCTTCTACCAGATGCAAGACAATGGCAAGCCGGTGAAAGGCCGCGCACAGAAAGTGCGCTATGAACTGGCGCAGGATAAGATCACGCTGACGGGTAACGCGTATCTGGAACAACTGGATAGCAACGTGAAAGGCGATCGCATCACCTATCTGGTGAAACAGCAACAGATGGAGGCGGTGAGTGATAAAGGCGGGCGCGTAACCACCGTGCTGGTGCCCTCGCAGCTACAGGAAAAGAACGGCAAGGCCGCCGCTCCCTCGTCTCAAAAAGACAAGCAGCAACCACAGGCAACTGAATAACCTATGGCAACATTAATCGCAGAAAACCTGGCGAAGGCCTACAAGGGCCGTCGCGTGGTCGAAAACGTAAGTTTAACGGTCAATTCCGGTGAAATCGTCGGGTTGCTCGGGCCGAATGGTGCAGGAAAAACCACGACATTTTATATGGTTGTCGGCATTGTCCAGCGCGATTCCGGGCGGATCGTGATTGATGACGAAGAGATAAGCTTGCTGCCTTTGCACGAACGTGCGCGCCGCGGCATCGGCTATTTGCCGCAGGAAGCCTCGATCTTTCGCCGTTTGAGCGTCTATGACAACCTGATGGCAGTCTTGCAGATTCGCAAAGACCTGACACCGGAGCAGCAGGACGATCGCGCCAATGAGTTAATGGAAGAATTCCATATTATTCATTTACGCGATAGTCTGGGACAATCCTTGTCCGGCGGCGAACGTCGTCGCGTAGAGATCGCTCGCGCACTGGCGGCCAATCCCAAATTTATTTTGCTGGATGAACCCTTTGCCGGTGTCGATCCGATTTCGGTGCTCGACATAAAAAAAATCATTGAGCACTTGCGCGACAGCGGCCTGGGCGTGCTGATTACCGATCACAACGTGCGTGAAACGTTGGATGTGTGCGAACGCGCCTATATCGTCAGTCAGGGGCAGCTTATTTCCCACGGTTCACCCAGCGAAATCCTGGAGGATGAACAGGTGAAACGCGTCTATCTGGGCGAAGGCTTCCGACTTTGATACTGTAACGTTTGCAATGGGCGTTCCATTTAAGGGAAAGTGACACGAGTTATGAAGCAAGGTTTGCAACTCAGGCTAAGTCAACAACTGGCCATGACGCCACAACTTCAGCAGGCGATCCGTCTGCTTCAGTTGTCTACGCTTGAACTCCAGCAAGAGATCCAACAAGCGCTGGAAAGCAACCCGTTGCTTGAACAAACCGATAGCCACGATGAAATCGATGCTCAGGAAACGAGCGACAGCGAATCACTGGATACGCGCGACGCCCTTGAGCAAAAAGATATGCCAGAAGAGCTGCCGCTGGACGCCACCTGGGATGAAATCTACTCCGCAGGCACACCCTCGGGCACTGGCACCGATTACCGCGACGAAGAGCTACCTGTCTATCAGGGTGAAACTACGCAAACCTTGCAGGATTACCTGATGTGGCAGGTGGAGTTGACGCCGTTTTCCGACACCGATGCGGCTATCGCTACGTCGATTGTCGATGCGGTGGACACCACTGGCTATCTGACCGTTCCGCTGGAAGACATTCTCGAGAGCATCGGCGACGATGACGTGACGATTGAGGAAGTGGAAGCGGTGTTAAAACGTGTGCAACGTTTTGACCCGGTCGGCGTGGCAGCGCGTGATTTGCGCGATTGCCTGCAAATCCAGCTGTCTCAGTTTGCCCCCGAAACCCCGTGGCTGGCGGAAGCCAAGCTTATCGTCAATGAATACCTCGATTTGCTGGCCAACCATGATTTTCGCACGCTGATCCGCGCCAGCCGTATTAAAGAGGATGCGCTGAAAGAGGCGTTGGCACTGATTCAGTCACTCGACCCGCGTCCGGGCCAATCGATCAATACCGGCGAGTCGGAGTATGTGATCCCCGACGTGCTGGTGCGCAAACATCAAGACCGCTGGGTGGTGGAACTCAACACCGACAGCGTGCCGCGCCTGCAAGTCAACCAGCAGTATGCCGCGCTCGGCCACAGCGCGCGTAACGACAGTGACAGTCAGTTTATCCGCAGCCACCTGCAAGAGGCGCGCTGGCTGATAAAAAGTCTGGAGAGCCGCAACGATACGCTGCTTAAGGTCACGCGCTGCATTGTGGAACAACAGCAGGATTTCTTTGAGAAAGGTGAAGAGTTTATGAAACCCATGGTGCTGGCGGATATCGCTCAGGCTGTGGATATGCATGAATCCACCATCTCACGCGTCACAACACAGAAATTTCTTCACAGCCCACGTGGCATTTTCGAACTAAAATATTTCTTCTCCAGCCATGTAAATACCGACAGCGGCGGTGAGGCATCATCCACTGCTATTCGGACGCTGGTGAAAAAATTGATCGCGGCGGAAAACCCCGGCAAGCCCTTGAGCGACAGCAAGCTGACAACGCTGCTCTCCGATCAGGGGATCATTGTCGCGCGGCGTACCGTCGCAAAGTACCGAGAGTCTTTATCCATCCCGCCGTCAAACCAGCGTAAGCAGTTGGTTTGATTTCTACAGAGAAGGAAGACGCTATGCAGCTGAATATCACCGGACACCACATCGAGATCACACCCACATTACGCGAGTTCGTTAACACAAAATTTGCCAAGCTGGAGCAATACTTTGATCGCATCAACCAGATCAACGTGGTGCTCAAAGTGGAGAAAGTGGAGCAAATTGCCGATGCTACTCTGTTCGTTAATGGCGGTGAGCTGCATGCCACATCCGAATCTGAAGACATGTATGCCGCCATCGATCTGTTGATCGACAAACTGGCGCGTCAGTTAAATAAACACAAGGACAAACTCAAACAGCACTGATCGTCATCTCCGCCTCCGGGCGCAGGGAATACGCCTCTGGCACAACGTCAGAGGCGTGAAGAGATGAGCGGGCCGTTAAGTGAACACACCATGAATAACGATCCCATTTTGCAACTCAGCGCGGTATTACGCCAAGAGTGCACCCGCAGCACCGTTCATTGCCAAAGCAAGAAACGGGCGTTGGAAATCATCAGCGAATTGGCAGCCAGGCAGCTAAACCTTCCGACCCCGCTGATCTTCGAGGCATTGCTGACGCGCGAGAGAATGGGCAGTACCGGTATTGGCGGCGGTATCGCAATCCCACACGGAAAACTCGATGATGATAACGCCTTGGGTGCCACCGGGGTCTTTATCCAGCTTGAACAGCCAATATCTTTTGATGCTATTGATAATCAAGGCGTAGACTTGCTTTTTGCCTTGCTGGTTCCCGCAGAACAATGTAAAACCCATCTACATACGCTGTCGCTTGTCGCCAAACGTCTGGCTGACAAAAGTGTGTGTCGGCGTTTACGGGCAGCACAGAGTGACGAAGAGCTTTACCAAATTATGATTGAAGGGGATTAATCCCCGGTAGAAAGCGCGCGACATTCAGACATTCGCGCTACGCTGTGCGTCATACAGATGAATCACTCGGTCAGGGTGTAACAAAAGAAGGCTATAGCCGGAGGGGAGTCGTCGGATGGTGCTGATGATTGTCAGTGGTCGCTCAGGTTCAGGAAAATCTGTGGCCCTGCGCGCCCTGGAAGATATGGGCTTTTATTGCGTGGATAACCTGCCCGTGGTGTTGCTGCCGGAACTGGCAAACACGCTGGCACAGCGCGATATCTCGGCAGCGGTCAGTATTGACGTGCGCAACATGCCAGAATCGCCGGAAATCTTCGAGCACGCCATGGATAAGTTGCCGCCCAGTTTTGCGCCGCAACTGCTGTTTCTGGATGCCGATCGCAATACGCTGATTCGCCGTTACAGCGATACGCGCCGTTTGCACCCCCTTTCCAGCAAAAATCTTTCGCTGGAAAGCGCCATCGATGAAGAGAACGACCTGCTGGAACCGTTGCGTTCTCGTGCCGATCTGATCATCGATACGTCTGAAATGTCAGTGCATGAACTGGCGGAAATGCTGCGTACTAGGCTGTTGGGCAAACGCGAGCGTGAACTGACCATGGTGTTCGAATCCTTTGGCTACAAGCACGGCATTCCCATCGATGCGGATTACGTGTTTGATGTACGCTTCCTGCCTAACCCCCACTGGGACCCGAAATTGCGTCCGATGACCGGGCTGGACAAGCCGGTTGCCGCGTTCCTCGACCGCCATACGGAAGTGCACAATTTTATTTACCAGACGCGCAGCTATCTGGAACTGTGGCTGCCAATGCTGGAAACCAACAACCGCAGCTACCTGACGGTAGCCATTGGCTGTACCGGCGGCAAACACCGTTCCGTCTATGTGGCTGAGCAACTGGCAGACTATTTTCGCTCGCGCGGCAAAAACGTACAGTCCCGCCACCGCACGCTGGAAAAACGTAAATAATGACCGTCAAACACACCGTCATCGTCAAGAATAAGCTAGGCATGCACGCTCGCCCGGCGATGAAGCTGTTTGAACTGGTGCAAAGCTTTGATGCCGAAGTGATGCTGCGTAACGAAAGCGGCGTTGAGGCGGAAGCCAGCAGCGTGATCGCCATGATCATGCTGGATTCTGCCCAGGGTAAACACATTGAAGTGGAAGCCAGCGGCGCAGATGAGGCCGCCGCACTGGCTGCGGTGGTTGAGTTATTCGAAGCCGGGTTTGATGAAGAATAACACGCGACAATAATCCCAAAAATCGACAATGCCATAGGTAATAACGCTACCTTATGGTATAACTTCGTTACAAGTTATCTCTCATTTTTATCAACACCCCCGCGTCGCTGGCGCGAGGGTGTTGCTTTATAAATGCGGTAGACTTTTTCTCTTGATATTGTTTTTTCATATATGCAGTACGTGCTTATATCCCTATTAACCTTGATCTTATTGCCATGACGTAACATTGTTTGTTACCGCTATGCGTTTTATCAAGGGTTATGTTTTACCAACCTATTGGAGAGGAGTATGACGAAACCTAACCTGACTATTAGCGAACTGGATGCGGAACGCCTAGATCGGCTGTTGGAACAACCTGCGTTTGCAGGCACACCGATTGCACAAGCGTTGAATGAGGAGCTGGATCGTGCCGAGATCTTGCCTTCAGAGGACATCCCGTCAGATGTCGTCACCATGAACAGTCGGGTACGCTTTCGCGATTTAAACACTAACGAAGAGCACACCCGAACACTGGTTTATCCTGCCGCCATGCAGGACAGCAAGGAACAACTTTCTGTTATGGCGCCGCTCGGCGCAGCCCTGCTGGGTCTGCGCGTTGGGAATACCATTAACTGGCAGTTGCATAACGGTACGGAAACTCGCGTGGAAGTCCTGGAATTGCTCTACCAGCCTGAGGGCGCTGGCGAATATCATCGCTAAGCACGCGCCCACTGCCCTGATTTCAGGGCAGTCATGTTGCCTGATTATATCCCGGCGATCTTCATGCTAGGCAGCAGCGCCGAACCGCACTGGATATTGCTGCGGATTTCAATATCATCCCCCAACGTCACCATATCGCGCAGCATGGTTTTCAGGTTACCGGCGATAGTGATTTCACTCACCGGATACTGAATCTCGCCATTTTCCACCCAGAAGCCTGACGCCCCGCGCGAGTAATCGCCCGTTACCGCACTCACGCCCTGCCCCATCAGTTCGGTCACCAGCAGGCCTTTATCCATCTGCTTGAGCATCTGTTGGAAATTAAGTCCCTGGCCCGCAATACGCCAGTTGTGAATGCCGCCGGCATGGCCAGTGCTCTTCATGCCGAGTTTACGCGCTGCATAGCTGGTCAACAGCCAGGTTTGCAGCACGCCGTCTTTAACGATGTCACGCTGCGCGGTACGTACCCCTTCACTGTCGAACGGGGTAGACGCCAGCCCTTTACGCAAATGCGGCAGTTCTTCAATGGTGAGCCAGTCCGGCAGGATCTGCTGGCCCAGTTTATCGAGCAGGAAAGTCGATTTACGGTACACGTTGCCACCGCTGATCGCCCCCACCAAGTGGCCGAACAGACCGGTAGCCACTTCGGCGGCAAACATCACCGGTGCTTCCATGGTCGGCAACTTGCGCGGTGCTAAACGTGAGAGCGTGCGGCAAGCGCACTCTTCGCCGACCCATTCCGGACTTTGCAGATCGTCCAGGGCACGCCCTACGGTGTAAGCGTAATCGCGCTCCATATCGCCGTTCACTTCGGCAATCACACAGCTCGACATAGAGTGGCGGCTCGACAAATAGCTTTGCAGCATACCGTGGCTGTTGCCAAACACTTTGATACCGTAGTGGCTGTTGAAGCTGCCCCCTTCGGTATTGGTAATGCGCGTATCGGCTTTCAGCGCCGCTTGCTCGGCGCGCGCAGCCAACTCAATGCCCTTTTCCGCATCCAAGGCAGCAGGATGAAACAGGTCGAGATCGGGAGCGTCAAATGCCAGCAGTTCTTGTTCTGCCGGGCCAGAAAAAGGATCGGGCGAAGTATAACGGGCAATATCCAGCGCAGCCTGCACGGTGCGGGCGATGGCCTCCGGGCTCAAGTCGGTCGATGACGCACTGCCTTTACGCTGCTGGTGGTATACGGTAATTCCCAACGCGCCATCGCTGTTGAATTCCACATTTTCAACCTCGCCGTAGCGCGTGCTGACGCTGATCCCTGTGGTTTTGGAAATGGCCACCTCTGCCGCATCTGAAGCGGCGCGCGCCAGCTCCAACGCCTGTGCGACTGCCTGCTCCAATGCTTTACGCTGTTCTGCAACCTGAGTGATTATTGTCATCGTTCTGCCATACTGAGTTAAAAGCCGTTCAGAAGCCGGGAAATGACGTCTGCCTCGCCCCTCTTCTGCGCCTAAAGGTGTATGCTTGAGTCTAACAGGATATCAGGATAATTTCGCAAAAAGCCCAAACCTGTTAGGATCGGCGTCTTTTTTATGGCGTTAACCGCATCACATGCCCGAACTGTTACGGAAAGAGATGATGAACAAACACCCTGAAGAGTGGCTGGACGACGTACCGGACCCGCACGCCGAAGATGAAGACGATGAGATCATCTGGGTCAGTAAAAGTGAAATCAAACGCGATGCAGAAGCGCTGAAAGATCTTGGCGTGGAGCTGATTGAGCTCGGTAAAAATGCGCTGGAGCGCATCCCGCTGGATGACGATCTGCGTGCTGCGGTTGAGCTGGCGCAACGCATCAAAAAAGAGGGCCGCCGCCGTCAGGTGCAACTGATCGGTAAGATGCTGCGTGCCCGCGATCCAGAACCGATTCAAATCGCACTGGACAAGCTGAAGAACCGCCACAACCAGCAGGTCGCTCTGTTTCACAAACTGAAACAACTGCGCGACAGGCTGATTGAGGAAGGGGATGATGCCATCCCGGATATCCTCGGGCTTTACCCGACCGCCGACCGCCAGCAGTTGCGCTCATTGGTGCGCAATGCGCAGAAAGAAAAAGCCGCTAACAAGCCGCCCAAGTCTTACCGCCAAATTTTCCAGTATCTGCGCGAACTGGCCGAAGATCAGGCCTAGTCCCCAGAGGTAAATAGCCCTGAGGTAAATCGCTCTGTGGTAAATCACCCCGTGGTGGAGTCGCCCTGGGCGTTACTCCACCAACGCATGCTGATAGCGGTGCAGTATCTCCGTGATACGGCTGACCGATGCACCGACCTCCGGTGCTATTTGACGCTGACATAGCTCAATCTGATACTCATCCAATAAGGTCAGCAACTGAGTAAAGGCGTGACGCCGGGAAATTTCTCGTCGCGCGTCGCTGACCTGCTCTGCCGCCTGACGAAGACGACGATGAAACGCCGACAGTTCACTGTCCATCGGCAACGACAGATTCCGCATACGCTGGTGCAGAATAATCAGCGACAGCGCCAGACGGTATTTGGCAATGTCGTTGGGAAACAGGGTCAGCAGCAGGTAGAGCTGCTGATAGAGCGCAGGTAAGTGGTTCTCACGCCGTTTGGTTGGGTTGGTGGTCAGTGCCGATACCGCACTGTAAACAAAGCGGTTAAGTAGTGCCTGCCCGGTGCGAGCACGTGAATTATCTCGAATCAACAAGATAACCAGCCACGCCAGCAAGCAGCCGATAACCTGCCCAATCGCGCTGTCCAGAAAATGGCTGAGATTAAACGTCATCGGGTTATCCAACACCAGAATATTGATGGTGCTGGCCAGCGCCCCCAGCGATCCCATACGCCGCTTTTGCACCTCAATACCGATGATGAAGGCCATAATGCCCAGACTGAGGCACAGCAGCAGCAGCATGCTTTGCTGCGTGGATGGCAACACAAACATGAACAGCAGCGATCCCAACGGCAAGGCATAGACCGTGCCGACCAGGAAATCGACCGCCATGCGTTTTGGGTTGGGCAGGCGCATCGCCAGCGCCGTCACCACAGCAATCATCACCATGCAGGCACTGCCTGAGGTCCAACCGGTGATAAGCCAAAATAAACAGCCTACCGCCGTCGCCACGCCGGTGCGCCAGCCGTTGATCATCGCATGATGGCGCTCAGCGGACGCCGCTTTCACCATCACTTCATCACGCAGCAGTTCGCCCTCAACCTGCGTCAGACGGGTGTTGGTCTGAATCCCTTTTGCCAGTAACAGATAGCGCGTTGCGGCCCCCACCCAGCCAATCAGCGTCGGCGGCACGGTCCTGCGCTCACCGGCTGCAATCGCGTGGCGCAGTTGCTTCACCCGTTTACGCACATCGGCCATCGACGCTACCGGCGCATCTATCAGCAATGCCAGACTGGTTCTGAGCGGCTCGGGTTTATCCTGTAGCACCAGATAGGTCTCACACGCCTGAGTAATCAGAGTAAATGATTGCGCCAGCAGCGCCTTGATGCGCCGATGGCTATTTTGCCAGCGCGCCGATTCCAGCAGCAGCGGATTGCCCATGCCAGCCAATGCGGTGCTTTTACGCACCAGCCCATGCCAGGCAACGTCAAGCTCTTCACGCGATGCCCCCCGAATACACAGTTGCAGCAGGCGATAGTGATCCAGCAGCAGCCCTTCCAGGCTGCTGTCGATATGGTGTTTGATAGATCGCGGAGTGAACAGCAGATCAGCCACAATGGCACAAACAATGCCCAAAACAATCTCGCTACAGCGCTCAACGGCGAACTGCGGCGTCAGCAACGGCGCACTCTGGGTGGATACGATGATAATTAATGCGGTATAGCCCGCCAATCCCCATACGTAGGCGTTTTCCACCTTAACCAGCGATGACACCCAGGTGCAAAATCCCGCCCATATACAGCACAGCAGCAACATCACCACGGGTGCACGAATGGTCGCGATGATAATCACCAGCGCACCGACACAGCCGATAAAGGTGCCCACAATGCGTAATATCCCGCGATGCCGAATCGCCCCGGAAAAGGGATCGCCGCCTGCAGAAAAAGCAGGGCCAGCCGCTACGATGGCAGCAGTGAGCACTTACCAACGTGGCGTTTCCAACTGAAAGTGGAAACCGAGAAACAGTGACAGCACAACGGCAACGCTGAGTTTACAGGCAAAACGCCAGTGGGGAAAAGCAGGCATTTTCATCATGAACTCGTCTTAACCAAACTCACGCAGCCGATAGAGCAAACGAATCAACGGTGAAGGCTGCTTGTTTTGCGGGGTGTCTGCCTGCGCGATCACCACGGTGGCCGTGGTGCCCGCCGGATAAAGAATATCGCGCTGTTGATCCAGGTGGATTCTTACCGGCACGCGCTGTGCCAGTCGCACCCATTCCAGATTGGCGTCCACCGTCGCCAGCCCTTTACTGTCTACGTTGGCGCTGCTGTTGGTGATCGCCGCCGCCACGCTGTCAACCGTACCGTAAAACAGCCGGTCGCTACCCAGCGGTGTGATCTCGACTCTGTCGCCAGCATGAACGCTTGCCAGCTTGGTCTCTTCCATATAGGCCACCAGATAGAACGAGCCCTTTTTCACCAGCGCCACGGCGGTCGCGCCGCGCGTAATGTATTCACCGCGCTGCACGTTGAGGTTAGTCACCCAACCGTCCGCTGGTGCGCGAATCACGGTACGTTCCAGATCCAACGTCGCTTGCGCCTTGGCTAACTGATGCTGCGCGGTTTCCAGCGCGCTGCCAGACTGATCGATCGCTTCCTGCGACATGGCCTGTACGCCGAGGCGTGTGCGACGTCCAGACTCACGCCGCTTTTCATTGACCAGCGCCAGGTAGTAGTCCACATCTGCCTGTGCTTGCTGAAAACGAGGTGGATCGACCACAAAAAGCACATCCCCCCTTTTTCACCTGCTGATTGTCATGCACCAACACCTCTGTCAGCAGACCGCTGACATCCGGTGTGATCGCCACAACGTCTGCGCTGAACTTTGCATCTCGCGTCCACGGCGATTCGGTATAGAACGCCCAAACACGCAACAGCGCAACGGCAGCCAGCAACAGCACGCACAGCGTGATACCCACGCGCAGCAGCTTTTTGGTTATCAGCGAGACAACAGGAAATTTTATAGCAAGGGTTTTCACAGTGACCTCAAAGGGAGAAGCGAAAGATCAGATAAAACAGGCAGCAAAACAGAGCGGTGTTAAACAGCGCCTGATGCCATACCAAGTCATAAACGCCGGTGGGCTGTAAAACACGGTTCAACAGGCTTTGTTGAATAAATAGAAAGTTTGGGTAATCATCGGATCAGATCACCATAGTTGTTTCAAAATCAGGTCTCCATGGCAAAACAAAATTTTAAAATCACTAACTGGCCCTCCTATAACAAGGCC